>NZ_AP024849.1:815000-1115000 GCF_019977655.1 Clostridium gelidum | reverse complement strand
ATATTGTTTTATCTCACCTTTTTCTGTAACTGTAGTTTCTACTGCTTGTCCCCCTTGCATCTTTACATATATTAACCCACTTACTATACATAATATTATTATGGTTATTGCCCAATATATTCTTTTCTTTTTCATTTACACTCATCTCCCCTTTAAATCAGTTATGAGTTATGAGTTATTGATGAAATTCCTTTGGAATTTATATTACAAATATTATATTTTTAAAAATTTCAAAAAAATTTGTTTCCTAACTCTCAATTTTTAATTCTTAACTGACTCAATTATTCTTTATTTTTTAAAACTTCTATCATATCAAGAGCTTTAATTTTTCTCATTAAAGTTAAATTAGTAATTGCAGTAAAAAGAAGTGTGAGAATTATTGCAATAATATAAGTCTTAAATTCCACTACATATGGAATAGTATAAGCATCTGTACTGCTAGATGCCATAAGAGATGCTCCAAGCCATTTGCCAAATGGCAAACCTACAATCATTCCAAATATAACAATTATATAATTCTCATTAAAAATTAGTTTTTTAACTTCATTATTACTAAATCCCAATACCTTTAAAGTTGCCAATTCTCTTTGCCTTTCAAAGATGTTAATAGTTGCAATATTATATAAAACAGCAATAAGAAGAATCCCAGCAAGCATAATATACACTCCAATAGAAGCTTGCATTGCTCCCATGGTTTTTAAAAGAGCATTTAGTGAATCTGTTTTTGAATCCACCGACATCACATTTGGCATATTTCTCAACTTATCTTTAACTTCATTTTCAGCATTAGTATTATCCAGCTTTAGTACCGCTGAACTTGCAATCGTCCCTTCTCCTAGTATGCTATTTAAATTATCCATAGATGTGTAAGTACTTAAGCCCAGGTACTGCACTATAATCCCCTTAACAACCATTTCTTTTTTCTCTTTTCCTGGAAAATAAAACTTTATATTCACACTGTCATTCACTTTTATGCCCAAGGTATTTGCTAATTTCTCAGATATAAGTATCCCATTTTGCGGGAGACTTATAGCATTACCACTCTTGTCTTCAACCTTATACATTTGTGGTTCTTTTATTTGTGCAGTAAATCCAACATCTTTATGTTTCCATCCATTTGATATTTCCACACCTGTTTCTAGTACTGGTTCCAATTCTTTTATATGAGTAATATTTTTAATATTATTTAAGTCCTCTATACTCATTAATTTAGAGAATTTTACTTTAATATCATAATTCTGAATGTTTCCATACTGCTGTTGTATCATAAAGTCCATTGAATCTCCCATGCTTAAAGCCACCAAAAGTATAGCTGAAGAAAATATAACGCCAAGTGAAGTTAATAATGCCCTCTTTTTATATCTAAATAAATTTCGTACAATGATCTTTCCTAGATAACTAATATTTATCCATATTAAGTTTATTCTTTCAATAACTATTTTTTTACCACTTTCAGGTGATTTTTGTCTCATAGCTTCGCTAGGCATTATTTTAAATATAGCTTTGCAAGAATGGTACCCTGCAAATAAACAAAAAAATAGTGTTAATATGAATGCTGGAATTACAAACTCACTATAAATTTTAATCCCTCCAAGAGGTAAGTTAAAATATTGATTATATAGTTTTGTCATGCTAGCTCCCATATAAGTTCCAAGAATAGATCCTATAAAACTACCTATAAGTGCAATCATTGCAGAATAACTCATATAATAAGCTAATACTTGCATATTAGTAAAACCTACAGCCTTTAATACTCCAATCTGTGTTCTTTGACTTTCCACCATTCTTCCCATCATAATATATATAATAACTGATGCAACCATGAAAAATATTACCGGAAATGTACCTCCCATAGATTTCAATCCTTTTATTTTTTCGCTAATCATTTTACTGCTTGTCTGTTCTTCTCTATCAATAACATTCTTTACACCATAATTTTTCAAAGCCTTTTTCACATCATCTTTCACAGTCTTTACATCACTACCATTAGAAATTTGAATTGATAAATTATTTATAGAACCCTTAAAATCAAAAATTGCTTCTCCAAAAGATTGTTTTATGTATATTATTCCAAATCTCTTATTATCCGCCATGATCTCACTTGCATCTTTTAAGGTGTATACAAACTCAGGACTTTTAACACACCCAACAATCTTAAGCTTAACCTTATTCCCACTTATAATTGGATAAATATATTCTCCTAAATTCAAGTTATTTGCCTTAAAGAAATCCTCATCTAAAAGACATTGATTACTATCATCTTCTGAAAAATATCTTCCCGATTTTATTACAACATCATTTACTATATCTTTTTTTATATCAGGAAGAGTTATAAACCTTAAAGTTGCATTTTCTTCTAAAATATTTATACTAGCATCCTTAATAATTCTACCTGTTGCTGTTTTTACATTAGGTATACTGTCAACTTTTTCTTTTATACCCATTGGTGCACTATACAGATCCACCCAAATATCTGCTAATCTATACTCGCTATAATATTCACTACTTGAATTAGAAAGGTTTTTAAATGCAGAATTTATTGCTGTATAAAATGTAACACCTAAAACCACAATTATTAAGATAGAAATAAACTGTCCCTTTGATTTTTTTATATCTCTTAATAAATTCCTGAATAAAATATTCATTACCATTCAATCCTTTCAGGTGTCTCAGGATTTTCATTAATAGTTATAGCTTCAACAGCGCCACTTCTTACTCTAATAACCCTATCTGCCATAGCTGCAATAGCTGCATTGTGTGTAATAACTATTATTGTCTTATTGGTATTTTTATTAATATCGTAAAGTAGCTTTAAAATCAACCTTCCTGTGTTATAATCCAAAGCTCCTGTTGGTTCATCACATAAAAGCAGTAATGGATTTTTGACTAATGCTCTTGCTATTGCTACTCTTTGCTGCTCTCCTCCTGAAAGTTGTGCTGGAAAATTTGATGTTCTTTCACTTAGTCCAACTTCTTTCATAATATCCTCTGATTTTAAAGGATTATTACTAAGAGATCTTACCAATTCAACATTTTCAAGTGCTGTAAGATTTGACATTAAATTATAGAATTGAAATACAAAACCTATTTTTTTTCGTCTATACATAGTAAGTTCATTGTCGGAATACTTAGTTATATTTTTTCCTTCTACAAGTACTTCCCCATATGTAGGCCTGTCCATTCCACCAATCATATTTAACACAGTACTTTTGCCTGAACCACTTGGTCCTAGTACCACAACAAATTCACCTTCAAGAATTTCAAAGCTCATCTTATCAGACGCCTTAACTTTTATCTCCCCCATGGTGTATTCTTTTGTAACATCTTTAACTATAACAATAGGATCTTTCACTTAAAATCCCTCCATACTATGGTTTTGACCATCAGGTCAATTTATCTTATTATGTTCTCCCTTAAATATATATTCAATATATTATTGAAGACTTTTGTATAATAATTATTTTATCTTTACACATATTACGTTTACGAACAATTATTTTAGTCTAAAAAAGCAATCAACAGAAGTTATTTCTCCATTCATTGCTAATACTTTTACTTTTTAAAATTATTGTTTACTTTCTCAGTCCTTTTTCTTTCCTTATACCCAATAGAATTACTACAGACCTTGGCTCTAATTCAAGTCTTGTCCCAATTTGAAGCATCTTATTAATAGAATCATTAAATTCATGTCCTTCCGGCATAGCAGTATTTACTGCAATATTCCATTCTAGCTCTATAGGCAGATCTGGCAGTTTCACACATTGCTTTTCCCAGTGTGTGTTTACAGCAATATATACTATATCATCTTCATTCGCTTCTTTATTCCAGCCTGCAAACATAACCCCAAGTACCCTTGTTTCATTTGATGGATCCAAATACCAGGGTTCATTTCCATGTTTGCTAACATGAGGTAATCCACATTTTGCTGGTTCTATTTTATCTCTAAGTACAGGATGACTTTTCCTAAACTTTATCATATTCTTAAAAAATCTGAATATCTCTTTATTCTTGTCTAACAAAGTCCAATCAAGCCATGAAACTTCATTATCTTGGCAATATGGATTATTGTTTCCCATTTGTGTATTCCCGAATTCATCTCCAGCTAAAAACATTGGCGTGCCTTGACTTGCCAAAAGAACAGCACATGCATTTTTAATCATCTTTGTACGTAGTTTAAGGATGCTTTCATTATCAGTCTCCCCCTCAGCACCACAGTTCCAACTATTGTTACTATTTTCACCATCTGTATTATTCCAACCATTGGCTTCATTATGTTTACTGTCGTAAGAATATAAATCATACAAAGTGAATCCATCATGGCAAGTAATAAAATTCACCGATGCATTTTCTCCTCTGCTATCTACATTGTACAAATCATGGGAACCTGCAATTCGTTCAGCTACTACTTGAGCTAATCCCGAATCTCCTTTCAAGAACTTACGAATATCATCTCGATACTTACCATTCCATTCAGACCATCGTTTCCACGATGGAAAATTACCTACTTGATACAGACCACCTGCATCCCATGCTTCAGCAATTAGTTTAACCTTAGAAAGAATTGGATCAAAGGCTAGATTTTTAAGCAAAGGTGGCTTGTTCATTGGTGAACCATCTTCATTACGTCCAAGAATTGAAGCAAGATCAAATCTGAAACCATCTACCCTATATTCAGTCACCCAATAGCGGATACAATCCAATATCATTTTTTGTACAACTGGATGATTACAGTTGATAGTGTTACCACACCCGCTGAAATTGTAGTATTTTCCATTTGGTGTAAGCATATAATATACATTATTATCAAAACCTTTAAAAGATATGTATGGACCATGCTCATCACCTTCAGCCGTATGATTAAATACAACATCAAGAATTACCTCTATTCCATTCTCGTGGAAATTCTTAATCAATGACTTTAACTCATCACCCTCCCTATTGTACTCGATTTGAGCAGTATAACTAGTATTAGGCGCAAAAAAACTCACAGAATTGTATCCCCAATAATCCAGTAATATTTTGTCATCAACAATCCGTTCATCTCGCATCTCATCAAATTCGAAAATTGGCATAAGCTCAACCGCATTAATCCCAAGTTCCTTTAAATACGGAATTTTTTCAGCTAATCCTGAAAAAGTACCAGAATAATTAACACCTGATGATTGGTGTTTTGTAAATCCACGTACATGTAACTCATAAATAATTAATTCCTCCATTGGAATCAAGACCTGCTTACTGTTCCCCCAATCAAAATCATTTGTAACTACTCGTGACCTATATTCATAGCCAGATTTTGGTTTTAATCCCCACACACTCTGCCCAGCAACTGCCTTCGCATAAGGATCAAGAAGATATTTTTTATTATCAAAAATCAAACCCTTTTCTGGTTTGTATGGTCCATCTACACTATAGGCATATTCAAATTCCCCAATATCCAAGTCAAACACAATCATTGAGTACACATCTCCGATTTTATAATTCTCTGGAAATGGAATAATAGCATAAGGTTCACATTCTTTCCGTTTAAATAGAACTAATTTGCATGAAGTTGCATTTTGCGAATGAACAGTAAAACTAACACCGCCTGGAATAACCACCGTTCCATTAACAAGATAGAATCCAGGTCGAATTTTAAATCCATTGCATTCATCAATAGGTATTAGATTTTTGCTAGAAGTTTCTGCAAAATCTTGAAAATTCGCCTTATCTTTTAATACCTCTATGTGTATTTTTTCATCTTTGTTTCGTGAAAACATATGAGAATCCATTATGCATTTTCCTTTCTGTTTATATATAATTATAGTTTAATTTATATATATGCAAAGCCTTCTTAATTAAATATATCTTGCAAATCTGGTTGATAATGTTTCTTAAATTCTTTTCTGTCTTCATATTTCCTCAACACTTCTATAACCTTTTTATTAGGTTCCTTAAATATTGTTTCAATATCTCTTTCTTCAAGCTCTTTCCTTATTGGCCAAGCAAGTTTTTCTTCTTCTATGGAAAACTGTGCATTTACCCCTACCTTATTTCCCCTAGCATCTAGTCTTATCCACTTATTTAAATTACTCAAATATACTGAATTTAATCCGTGTACTACTTTTTTATTTTCCCTTGAACAAAGTATCTGATAACAAAATCCAGTAGGTATTGCAAAAAACCTTAGCATGGCTGCTAATAGATGAGATTTCGCACAACAAATACCATGTCCAAAACTTAAAACTTCTGAAGCTAAACATGTCACTTCTTCTGCATTTATGTCACCAGAATGACTAATCTCATCTCTTACAAATTCATATATTTTTTTAATTAATTCAATTTCATTATTAGTATCTTTCGTCAATTCAAGACACTTATCTACAATCAATTTATTATCATAGTCAATTACTTCTGACTTTTTTATGTAATTCTCTAAATTAGTGCTTTCAATAATCATTATTATATACCTCCATAGTAATAAATACCATTATATAAAAAAGTGAACTATTCAAAATAGAAATAATATTTCTATTTTGGAACAGTCCCTTCTTATTTATTCTTAGGTGAAACTCGACTCGCACAATTGCAGCATTTAGTGCAAGAAGATTTGTTTGTGATGTTATACTCATTATAGATTCTGAAAGTACATTTACTTAAAATATGTCCTTGGATAGGCTTCAATTAATTCTAAACTTAGAAATTTCACTTGATAAAGATGCTGAAATCTCATCTAAATGCCCTGATGCTTCTTTAAGATTTGAGAATATATCTCCTTGCTTATTAACCATATCTTCAAAGCATATAGTACTTGCAACGGATTCCTCACTTATAGCTGATGTATTTGAAACTGCTTCATTGATTTTTTTATTTTCTTTTAATAATACCTTTGCAATCTCAGATATATTTAAACTCATAGCTTTAATATTTTCAATCGCGTCTTCAATTCCGGCAAATATGGTTGAAATGCCATCAATAGAGCTTGTACCTAAGCCAACATAATTAATACTATCCTTCATTGCTATTACAGCATTTTCTATTTGCTGTTGAATTTGTTGTATCTCTGTTGAAATACCTTGTGTAGAATCTGAAGATTGTTCAGCTAATTTTCTAACCTCTTCTGCAACTACCGAAAAACCTTTCCCATGTTCTCCTGCTCTAGCCGCCTCAATACTTGCATTCAATGCCAAAAGATTAGTTTGCTCTGATATAGTAGATATAGTTGTTGTTATATTTGCAATAGTTTTAGATTTTTCTGAAAGTTCAGTTATAACACCTGATGAAAGGTTTACACTTTCCTTCATCTTATATAATAATTTCACTGTAGAATCTAAATTTTTTGAACCAGTTAAAGTCTTATCCTTTGTTTCAGCTATTCTTGTATCGATATTAGCACTTATCTCTACTAATTCCTTTGATTTACTTTCCATATCATTTATAGATATAGTAATTTTTTGTATTTCTTCTGCTGTATTTTTTGCTCCTACAGTTAGATTTTCAATTGATTGCTTAATGTCTTTTCCACCTTCAACTACTTCTAAACTAACATTTTTATAACTATTAGAGGATTCAACAACAACCTCTGAAACATCTTTTATTTTCATTATTATATTTTTCAAGTTATTTATCATCTTATTAAATGTAATATTAATTCTACCTAACTCATCTGAAGATTCTGGAAGTGAACTAATCAGGTTTCCTTCTGCTACCTCTTCTGCAATTAAAGATATTTTTAAAAGCCTATTAAAGAAATTTCTTAGTAAAATAGTTAGCAATACTATTAGAAATATTATTGCTATGGCAGAAACAATGACTGTTGCGTAAAGCAATGAATTTAAACTAGAAGTATATTCTTTTGTAGGAACTTCAAGAAACATGTACCAATCTGTTCCTTCAACACGAGAAGAAAATAACATTTTTGTTTCATTATTATCTTTAAATTCTCCCAAAAAACTATCCTTAGAAAGTGCATCTTGAACTAAACCTGAAAATTCCTTATTAGAGCTTTGTAAAAAATTGCTTTCATTATTAGATGTATCATCTTGATGGAATAAAACAGTACCATCCTTACCTAATAAATAAACTTTATCTGTCTCGCCAATATGAAAATCTGTATTTTCTTTAAAAACTGTAGAAACAAGACAAGCTCCGCTTACAACCCCAACAACTTTATTATCTTTTGTATCCCTTACAGGGCACTCCATAGATATTATCAAATCTGAAGGATTTTGTTTATCTGCAAAGGGATTTGATATAATCTTTTTTCCTTGCATAACTTGTGGGAATGTACCTTCTGTACTTATATCAATAACTACATTATTTTGCATAGTTAACTTTCCATCTCCACCAGATATTCCAAGGCTATTAAAAACTCCATCATAATTTTTTTGTTCTCTTTCAAAATAAGGCATTATTTCACTATAATTCAGACTTGATACCAATTGAGTGTTTGCAATTACTTCTACCTGAGATAATCTAGATTTAACCCATGAAGATAATTTTTGCGCATGAATTGTAACTGTTTGTTTTCCAGAACTCTCCATTGAAGACATAATTATTTTTTTTGATTTTGAATATTCTATGTATGTTACCATGCTGATAAGAGTAAGAAAAATAAATGAAATGATAAAAATAGCTCTAACCTGTAAAGACTTTTCTTTTTTCAAAACGATTCCCCCTTATAATAAGCCTGAATTTCAACTTTAAGGATATTATATAATATAAGTTAAATTTCACTATAATAATAGTGATTATTTAATCTAATAACATCTATATTATCTTATTTCCCCCTACTCTGTTTTACATTATAAAAATAAAAACCGATAATTAGTTTATAAACTAATTATCGGTCGGTTGCACCACTAACTCCCAATTCTCAAGGTACCCAAATAAAGAGAATTTTTCACAGTTCCGATTTCTCTGTTTTATTAATATATTTGAATATTATCATATAAATCTACACATTATTACTAATCATTTCATTTTATTACCATATACTCAACATTATCATATTACTACAATTAAATCAATTATTTATAATTTAATTTACTGATATTTAATTCACTTTAGTTAAATTATTAATGTTCCTTCACATTGTCTAGAAAGGGAACACTTTGCTTGTCCAAAACGTTCAAATATAACATCAAGTTTATTTTTAGGAATGCCATCCCCTTCATCTTTTACTTTAATAACAATACTTGACCCGGATTATTCACGACATATTGCCATGATTTACATGGGTTTATTATGCATTATTGTATAGACCACTATGTTTTCACTACACTTATATTTTAAAATACAGTTCTGATAAAAAATTAATTTTTAGTTTCTTCTTTTGTGCCTTATATCAAAAAATATCTATTAATCATATTGAAAAAAATCCTTCACAAGATAACTCTTATGAAGGATTTTAAATATAAAATTAGATGACACTTATTCCTCTGCTCAATTGTATTTAACTTTTAAATCAAAAGCTTCTGCTACCATAAGAGTTTATTTCATTTAATATATTGTACCCATATTATTGCAACTTATATAGTAATTAAATATTATCCAAATGTCCATCCAAGACACTTTTTAATATTTCATAATTAGAACTAGGCATACCAACAAACTCAGCACCTATAAACAAACGTCCATCAAGAATACTGTTTCTTACAATTCTTACCATAAGTTGAATAGATATAGATTTATCAAATAAAACAATAACCTCTAAAAAATCACCTTTTTTAAATTCCCTTTGTGAAATAAATCCTATACCTTGTGTACTTATATTTACACATTCAAATAAATAAAAACATTTTTCAGAATTTATCGCTATACATTGTATTGTATCTTTTTTACTAAATCTTGGCACAGATCTTCTTTCTTTTTCTACGTCATAATTAAATCCATTCATTTCAGAATGTACTTTCATATCTATCCAGCCCCCTTACAAAATTTAATTAAAATCTAATAAATATCTATTGATGCATCTGGTTTTTTACAATAGATTTAATAAAAAATTATATCTTATATTATAAATTTAAATTTTTGTCTTTTTACAATAATTAACCTTATAGTTCACTCATATTATACCTCTTATTCTTCTGATTTTCTATAAAATCACCCAAACAATTCCGTCTTATGCATAAAAAAGCCCCTAAATTAATCAGAGGTTTAAAAAAATTATTTTTTATTGACAATATTTAAGATTCTTTTACTAATTCAATATAATTATTTAATCGCCTTTATTTTTTAATGTTAGTCCATTATCCAATCAAGTTTGTCTCTTTTTAAATCTAACCTTGTTTGAATATCCTTTTCAATTCCTTTGTAGCCCCAACAATATCGTTTTGAGCAATAATTGCTGAAACTATTGCAAGTCCATCAATCCCCATGCCCTCAAAGTCCTTAATTCTTTCTTTATTAATTCCCCCAATTACTACTATAGGTAAAGATACACTTTCTCTTATTTTCTTTAACTCTTCCATTGAAGTTGGATTTGCATCTTTTTTAGTACCAGTTGCATACATAGCACCAACTCCTATATAATCTGCGCCATCTTTTTGTGCCTTAAGTGCTTGTTCTAAGCACCCTGTTGAAACTCCAATAATCTTATCATCCCCAATAATTTTTCTAACAACTGTTGCTGATAAATCACTTTGACCTACATGTACTCCTGCTGCACCTACTGCTAGTGCAATATCTAATCTATCATTTATTAACAATGGAACATTATATTTATCTGTTATTTCTTTTACCTTTACTGCAGTATTATAAAAATCAAGAGATGAACAATCCTTTTCTCTTAATTGAACTAATGTACATCCTCCGATAATAGCTTGTTCTACAGCCTCTTCTAAAGTTTCTGTGCTCATCAAATCTCTATCTGTTACAAGATAAATACTATAATCTATTTTAGGCTTCATTGAAATTTTCCTCCTCAAATTATATGTTTACTTTTCAATTTATTAAGGCATACTCATAAAATCACTAGCCACTATACCATGTGACTGTTATTTTTTCATATGCCTTAGTAGTTATTATATTTTATATTTCTTTAACTTTAACCATATTTTCAATTATTTCAGAATTCAAATTACTTATAGCATCTATTATGGCTATATGAAAACTTCCTGTTCCAATTTGTCCTGCTTTTTCAAGAGCAATTTCCCCACAAATCCCCATAGCAGCAATACCTGAAACTGCACCTATAAAGTAATCTGAACCCGCCCCACAAAATGCTCCTACGAGTGCTGTAGTCATGCACCCCGTTCCAGTAACATTCGCAAGCATCTTAGTTCCATTTTCAAGTATAGCTACTCTTTTTCCATCAGATATAATATCTGTTACCCCTGTAATCGCTACAGTACAATTAAGTTTATTAGCTAAATTCTTAGCTACGTTAGCACCTTTATCATTGACACTTTCCATATCGCTTTCAGAGGCATCAACACCCTTAGTTGAAGATTCCAAACCACTTATAAACTTAATCTCAGACATATTCCCACGTAAAACGCTTATTTTTACTTCTTCTAATATCTTCTTAGTAGTTTCATTTCTAAACTCAGATGCACCTGCACCTACCGGATCGAACACAACTGGAATATTTAATTCATTTGCCTTTTTGCCTGATGTTATCATAGATTCAATAGTTCTTTCATTTAATGTACCAATATTTATTACAAGAGCAGATGAAATCTTAGTAATATCTGCTGCTTCCTTAATATCATCAGCCATAATTGGTGATGCACCTATTGCAAGTAATATATTAGCACAATCATTAACTGTAACATAATTTGTTATATTGTGTACAAGAGGTTTATTATTTCTAACCTCATTTAATAATTTTCCTACTTTTATAACTATTTCATTACTCATAATTATGTCATCTCCTACTTTTGATCAAAAAGTTCTACTTTTTCACCATTTAGAATTTTATTAGTTGTTCTTACTGCACACATTTTCCCACACATAGAACAGCTATGTTTCTCTTCTGGTGGTAAACTTTCAAAATACGTTCTAGCCTTTTCTCCATCAATAGCAACTTTAAACATCTCATCCCAATCAAGTTTTTGACGAGCATCTGCCATTGCATTATCTTGGTTTCTTGCACCTGGAATACCATTAGCTATATCTGCTGCATGAGCTGCAATTTTTGATGCTATGATTCCTTCTTTAACATCTGCTAAATCTGGAAGTCTTAAATGTTCAGCTGGTGTTACATAACAAAGGAAGTTTGCTCCATTTGTTGCTGCAATAGCACTACCAATAGCTGATGTAATATGATCATATCCTGGAGCTATATCAGTAACAAGAGGTCCAAGTACATAAAAAGGTGCCCCATGACATAGTCTTTTTTGAATTTGCATGTTAGCTGCAATTTCATTCATAGCCATGTGTCCTGGTCCTTCAACCATAACTTGAACATCTTTTTCCCAAGCTCTCTTTGTGAGTAATCCTAGTTCTATAAGTTCAGTAATTTGTCCTGCATCCGTTGAGTCATCAAGACATCCTGGTCTCATTGCATCTCCAAGACTTATTGTAACATCATATTCTCTTAGGATTTCAAGTAACTCATCATAATATTCATAAAATGGATTTTCATTCCCTGTCATTTCCATCCACGCAAATAGCAAAGATCCTCCACGAGATACAATGTTTAATCTTCTCTTATCTTCTTTAAATAATTCAACTGTTCTCTTATTTAGACCAGCATGGATAGTAACAAAATCAACTCCCGCCTCTGCATGTTTTCTGACTACACCAAGAAAATCCTCAGCCTTTATATCTAAAAGATCTTTTTCAAGATATCCAATTGCATCATACATTGGAACTGTACCTATCATAGCAGGAGAATATTCTATAAGCTTTTCTCTAAACTCTTGCGTCTTTCCATAGTTACTTAAATCCATTATGGCTTCAGCACCAAACTCAATTGCCATTTTCACCTTTTTCATTTCATTTGTGTAATCAATGCAATCTCCTGAAACACCTAAGTTTACATTTATCTTTGTTTTAAGTCCATCACCAATACCTTCTGGACTAAGAGATTTATGATTAATATTAGCTGGAATAGCTACCTTACCTTCTGCTACAAGCTTCATTAACTTTTCCTCTGACATGTTTTCTTTCTTAGCTACTACCTTCATTTCCTTAGTAACTATACCTTTTTTACCTGCTTCCATTTGTGTTTTATAATTCATTTTTTCTCTCTCCTCACATGCAATTATTTAATTTGAATAAATCAAGTTATTTATATGTAACTGTTAATTGTTAACTGAATTAAATTCCTGCTTTTTTATATAGTTCATAAAAATGATTAGTAGGCCCAACACCATGTCCAAGATCAAATCCATGTTCAATAGCAATTGTTATATATCTCTTTCCTTCTCTCACAGCTTCTTCCATGGTCATATTTTTTGCAAGATTAGCAGCTATGGCAGAAGATAGAGTGCATCCTGTACCATGAGTGTGATTATTATTTATTCTTTCTTGTGTCAAAATTATAAATTCCTTTCCATCAAATAACAAATCAGTAGCTGCTCCTTCTAAATGCCCACCTTTAACTAGAACAGCCTTAGGTCCAAGTTCCTTAACCTTTAAAGCAGCATTCTTCATTTCATCTAAAGTTTTTATTTCCATGCCTAATATCTCTTCTGCTTCTGGTAAATTAGGTGTAACTATTGCTGCTAACGGAAATAACTCTTGAACTAAAGTTTCCTTTGCGCCCTTTGATAATAAATTAAACCCACTTTTAGAAATCATAACAGGATCTAAAACTATTAGTGGTAGGTCTTTAATTTTTCTCAATGCTTTTGATATAGCCTTTATAGATTCAATCTTCGAAACCATACCTATTTTAATAGCATCTACTCTTATATCATCAAAAATCACATCAATTTGAGATTCAATCATTTCTGGATTAATATCTTGAATTCCAAAAACACCCATGGTATTTTGAGCAGTTACTGCTGTAATAACACTCATACCATAGACACCGTTTGCTGAAAAAGATTTTAAATCAGCTTGAATTCCTGCCCCGCCACAAGTGTCAGACCCTGCAATGGTTAATGCTCTAAACATAAAATCATCCTTTCGTTTGTATCTCGTATTTAAATTATTTTACCTATTTCTTATATTATGTGCTGTTACGTTATTTAAATTTCATTAGTATTTTTAGAATTTTTCGTATTTATTGATAACTCGTTATTTATTAATGTTTTCCTTATAATAGGAACTTTCAAGAAGAAATATGCTATAACAGCTCCAGCACTACAACTCATTGTAAATGGAATTATATATACAAAAAGTGCTACTTCTTTACCTAAAAGTATTGATGCTATTGGATACGCTAATAATGCTCCTAAGATTCCTGTTCCAATTACTTCCCCAATTACCGCTACAGTTGGCTTTCTAAATTTCTTATAAAGAATACCTGCAAGCAGCGCACCTACCATACTTCCTGGAAAAGCTAGCAAACTTCCTGTTCCCATCATATTTCTTATAAGTGATGTTACGAATGCATTTAAAAGTGCATACATTGGTCCAAGTGTTATTGCTCCTACTACATTTACAAAATGTTGTACTGGTGATATTTTAGCTACTCCAATTGGTATTGAAAATGTTCCAAAAATAACTGAAATGCCAATTAATACACCACTTAATGCGATTTTTTGTGCTTTACTTTTTTCTTGCATTTAAAATCTTCCCCCTTAAAATTAATAAAATAACTATGTGGAACTAATTTGTGAAGTTATATATATTTTTCCGTAAAAAAAATGTATTCCTTAGGAATACATCAATAAACTATACATAAATATTAATATACTTCCCTACGTTGGTATTAACCAAATCAGGTTATAAGAGTCAGGAAATCAATCTTTCCAATCTCAGCTAAAACATTAGCCCCTCTAGTTATTTAAATTATTAAATTGTTTTCTACAGATTAAATCCTATACCATTAATTTCAAAACGTCAAGTATATTTTATTATTTGTTTTTTGCTAATATATAATATTTTCCATATCTTTTGACAGGTTTTATTACTTCAAAACCGTTAATAAATTCACCTATAACTTGATTTTTTTCTACTTCAATTAAAATTGTTTCTTTCTTTGTTTTAATTCGTTTGATCGGTACCATTGTAGAATGCCTGACTATATTATTTCTATTTTTGTTTGGCATTTATATCATACTCCTGTTAATATTATAAATCCTCCAATTATTATATTAACAATTTCTATAAATGTGTTAGCATTAGGTAAATTCAAAAAAATAACAAGTCAGTATGAGTCTATTTTTCCAAAATACTTTATTCAATATTTTTAAACATATCAAGCACATTTAGAATTCCATAACCCCACCTAGCATTAGGATATATATCTCCAACTCTTTTAGTGGTTCCTTTGGCAAGATATGCTTTAACAGTTTGAGAATATATATCCGGATCATTTCCTTGAACAATCCCCCATTGAAATAACATGGCACAAACTCCAGCAACTACAGCTGCTGATACACTGGTTCCATTAACAACTGTAGTTTTATTGTCAGGTGCTATAGTTAATGCGTTTACCCCTCCTGCTGCAACATCTATTCTATCAACAAAACGCTCTCTAAATGCCATACCAGAATAATTAACAACATTATTATTATTTTGATTATATGCTGCTACAGTAACTACATAAATTGAAGTACCTGGACTAGTAAATGTTCCATAAGGATCAGTTGCACTAAATTTAGTATTTCCTACTGTTATTCCTGTTTGGGGTAACCAAGCATTATATACTCCACTTAATATATAATTACCTGTTAACCTAAGAGCCCATATACCTGGTTGTAAATTCGAAAAGCTAATACGTATTAATTCATCTCCAGTATTTTCTTCTGGAAAATAATAATTAACTTTTATTGATGTCTTTTCAAATAGAAAAGTATATGTTCTAGTTGAATTGGTGACAACTGGTATTATCTTACTATTTTCACCTGATGGAGATACTATATCCAGAGTCATAATATCAGGAAAATCTATCCAAATATCTACTACTAAATGTTTCTGTTCTGGTGAAGCCTGTAGTTCCATAACTCCACGCTGACCAACTTCTGATATTATTCCAGACGTATGACCTCCTGTGTCTCTTTGATTTCCAGTTCCAGTAACTAATACTATACCACTCGTACCAGTAATTGATTCTATATATTCTTCTAAAATGCCATTTCCTTTATGATTGCCCAAAGTACTTCCAAGTGGAAAATATATAACCATAGGCTTCTTACTGGTTAGTGCATATTCATATATAAATTCTAAGGCTGAAAAAATAGATGTTATATTATATACAGGTATTTTGATATCAAACTGAGCTTTATATGAAATATCTTCTATTAACTTGACAACTACAAAATCACATTCCGGAACTACTCCTTTTAATTCTGGCTTTTTGCCGGTAGCTCCAATTATTCCAGACATGCTGGTCCCATGCCCAATTTCATCTTTACTAGGCACAATTTCATATGGAGATTCCCCTTTTCTATAAGCTCTTATAGCTTCATCTATCTTACCCTTTCTATATACCGTTCCAAATGGTACCGAGATATCTTTGTCTTGCTCCCCAGAAATTATTGTTTGATCCCAAATACCTTCAATTCTTGTTTCTCCATTAGAATCCATAAATTCATCACTTAAATAATCAATACCTGAATCAATTATTGCTATATTAACTCCAATGCCAGTCAAATTTAGAGGTAAATCTAATTGTAAAAATCTTGCATTAGACGCTTCAATTGGAGAAATTTCTTGCAGAGTATACATTTCTACTGGTTTAACATAGACAAGAGTATTAAATCTTATATCTCCAATATCAATTCCTAATTCACCCTTAATAGATAAAATTGCATACTTTTCATTAATTATTGTTACATAATAATTTGGGATTTTTGAAATTTCTTCTTCAATATTGCCTTGATATTGAACCATATAATGATTGTAATTTATCTGATTAAAAATGTTTTCCGTGGTCATGCTATGTTTCATTTAAACTCCTCCACATTCCTCTTGGAATTCTTATAAATAACTTATTACAATAATATTCTATGAATTCATTATCTATACTCGTATTATTCCTATATGATCTACTAATAACGTTAAAAGTACCTAGTAAATCAAGATATCCATATCCTATTTCTCTATTGGGATAACTATAAATACGATTACTTCTATCTGCACCATGTATTAAATAAATTATTACCTTCGTAGAATACATAGTTAAATCATTTCCATCGATAACTCCCCATTGCAATAAAAGTGCACAAACTCCTGCTACTATTCCAGTAGCTGCTGAACTCCCTGAAGCAGTTGTTACTCCACCTCCAACTTGAGTTGTTAATATATCTGTCCCCAAGGTGGCAAAATCCGGACTAAAAGTAATATCACTAGCGTTAGATCCTCTTCCTGAAGAAGCAATTAAAGTATTATTATTTCCATAATAAGCTACGGTAGCTACTTTTCTTGCTGTGCCTGGAATTGTTAAAGTTATAAATGGATCTGACTGAAGAAATTTTGTATCTTTAGGTAATGTTTTTTCAGGCGAAAGCCATATATCATATCTTCCATCAATAATATAATCCCCTCTTAATTGCAATATCCATATTCCAGGCTTAATATCATTAAAAGTAATATTTATAAGTTCATGTCCTGTGAAATGTTCTGGAGAATAATATTTAACAATCATTGCAGTATCCAAAAACACAAATTCAGCACGTGTTGTTTTATTTCTTATTACTTTAATAAATTTAGATGCTTCCCCAGTTGGTGAAATTACATTCACTGATGCCCTATTAGGTTTTCTTACCCATATATAAAAAGAAAAATATTTCATGACTTTTGGAATTTTTAATTCAATCGAAGCTATATCACCTATATTTAATATATATCCAGAAGCATGTCCTTCTGCTGCTCCTTCATTTCCAACTCCTGCAACAGAAACAATACCTCTAGTAGTACCAACAGATGTTAAATATCTCGAAAGCAAATTGTTACCATCATGACTTCCTTCCGTAGTACCCACACCTATATATATAACAATAGGTTGCTTTGCATTTATAGAAAAATTTTTCAAATATTCTATTGCTGCTAAAATTTCAGCCGCATTATAAACAGGAGTATATTCAACTCCGTTTTCCTTTAATATATTTTTGAAATTAATGGATTCAAAGAGTTTTACAATTACAAAGTTGCTGTCACTTGCAATTCCTTGAAATCTTCCATTGTATCCTCTTGCCCCTATAATTCCAGCAATTTTAGTTCCATGGCCAATATCATCCTTCGAAGGTACAATTTCATATGGATCTTTATTATTTTTATGAGCATTTATTGCATTATTTATTTGTTCATTAGAATAGGTAACTCCAATATATACAGATTCATCTTTAGTGTCTGGAATAGTTTGGTCCCATATACTGACTATTCTAGATGTGCCATCTTCTCTTGTAAACTCTTCATTGAGATAGTCTATTCCAGTATCAACCATCCCTATTAGTACACCTCTACCTGTTAAATTTAAATAGGGATTAATTTTAACATTATTTATATTATCTACACTTGATGGAGAAATATCTTGCAATACATACATGCTTCTAGGATCAATAAATATAATTGATGGTACATCCTTTCGAAGTTGATCTAAATATATATTAGACGTTGATACAATTCCAATAGTATTAGTAATTGCATTACCGCACGCATAAGATATCTTATCAATTTCCTCTTCAAAATCCCCTCTATATTCAACTAAAAAATCAGGTGAATCTTCATAAAATAAATTACAATTCTTTAAATTAGGCATGCTTAACTCCTAAGTATTACTTATATTTATTTATACTTATATTTATATTTATATTTATATTTATATTTATATTTATATTTAATTTAAATTATTCATTAACAATATGTATACATGTAAAAATAGCGAATATTCATTTTTAGAATATTCGCTATCATCTTAAATATTACTTTTATTATATTTACACCGCTAATGCATTTTTAACTGCTTCCATAATTCCTTTACTGCTATAAGTAGCGCCTGAAACTGTATCTACTGAAGTTGATTGCTTTGAAATTACATTTTTTATTACACTTGTTGACGCTCTTTCATAATACTTACGATCATCTCCATATGATAAAGTTTCTACATTCCTTATTTTTCCACCAGTCACAGTAACAGAAACTTTTGTTGTTCTTCCTTTAAAGCCTATTCCGCTTCCTGTATATGTTCCATCTTTATATTTTTGCGTGTTACTATCTGAAGTTGAACTATCTAAAGTTGCATTGCTTGAAATTGTACTTTGGTTTGAAATTATACCTGATTTAGTTAAAGCATCTGCTCCGAAATTTGTTAATCCATAAACACCTAACATTGTAGCCATTGCTACAGAACCTGCTAAATTTTGATTTACATCTTGTCCAAGTATATTTACATTTGCATTATTTCTAGGACATACTTCCGTACATTTTAAGCAATTTATACAATCGCCACCATGAGCTGAATTTACTTTATAAAGTTTTAATCCCATTGAACAATTATTATTACAAGCTCTACACTTACCACAATCAGCTTTAGGCTTATTAATTTTTGTTATGCTGAGCTTAGAAATTATAGAAAATATAGCACCTAAAGGACATAAATATCTACAGAAAAATCTTTCAATAAACGCTGCTCCTATTGTAATTAAAACTAAAAGTACTAATCCAATAAGCAAGCTAGAAAAAATAGTAGTTAAATCAGTTATTTGTCCAAATGCATCCCAAGGACTTGTACTTTCTAAAATATTACTTCCCATTGTCCAAGAAACAATTATTATAAATATCAATACTACATATTTTACATATTTTAATATTGAATCAACTTTTTCATTTACTCTAAATTTTACCTTAAATACTTTTCTTGATATGAAATATATTAAATCATTATATGCTCCAAAAGCACACAACCATCCACAAAACCATCTTCCCATTACTATTGTTAAAAGCATTACTGCTATAAATTCCACTAAACTTGGAAATGCTTCAAGAAAGTTAAAATTTCCTCCAATAATCATTTGATAAACTGTTTTTACTTCACTAAAAGTCATTGCATATAATCCAGGTAATATTAAAAACATAATAAATTGTATAACATGCCTTAAAACCTGCGATTTCTTTATTTTCTTATTCATATTTATTACTCCTTTTCTAAAACTATAATTTCAAATTATTATTCAAAGTCTTTCATATTTTCCAGTAGCAACTATAAAAATTAAACCTCTTATAATTGTGATTATTAATAATTAACTGCTTATTGTACTTATAATCAATCTGACTTCCTAAATACATTATTGATTTCTTTACTACTTGAATTATAACAAGCAAGTCTTAATGCTTCCTTAACTCAAACTGAGAACTTGCTGAGAAAAATAAAAATTATCGAAATAAATAAAGAGAGACCATCTCACACTTATTGAAATAGTCGCTCTTTATAGTCTCTTTACCTATATTATTTTCGATTGGTATTTTATATCATACTCTTACTAATATTTTTATCTTATCCATACATAGCCACCTTTGAATGAGAATGTCATATTCAAAGTGACTATTTTACTATTTTGCTTTACTTAATGCATTTTTTACAGCTTCAATTATTCCATTGCTACTATATGTAGCTCCAGAAACAGTATCTACTGACCCTGATTGGCTTGAAATAACACTATTAGTTATTTTCCCTATTGCACGGTTGTAATATTGTTGAGTGTCATCATTTGATATAGTTTTTACACTTGTTATCTTTCCATTACTTATAGTGACAGAAATATTAGTTGTTCCTCCAAATCCTGATCCACTTCCTGTATATGTTCCATCTTTATATTGACCCTTGCTACTATTACTTGTATTTGAACTTGTTGAAGGACTTGCACTATTGCTTGTATTCGGATTTGTAGTAGTATTGCTACTTCCTTGTCCTGCAGTTGAAGGTGCACTTTTTTGAGTTTCTACAGGTGGTGGCGTTGTACTTTTTTGATTACTTACTGGCGGTGGCGTTATAGTTTCACTCTTAGCAGCACTATTACTAGAAGTATTACTACTTGAAGGTGAACCAGCAGCTTGATTTAATGCATTTTTAACTGCACCTATTATTCCATTTGAACTAAAAGTAGCTCCTGAAACTGTATCTACTGATGCTGATTGATTTGAAATCATTTTATTTATTATTCCATTTGACGCCTGCTTATAAAACTCTGGAGTATCTCCATTTGATAAAGTTTTTATATTAGTTATTTTTCCATTGGCTATGGTAACAGAAATTTTAGTTGTTGCTCCATCAAAGCCTGTACCAGTTCCTGTATATGTTCCATCCTTATAATTTTGGCCTGTAGTCTTAGCATTATCTGCAGTATTTGAAGTTGCACTTTTTGCACTTTCTGTTGCATTTGGAGTCGCAGACTCAGCAGTTATACTAGTACTATCAGTAGTGTCACTATTTGAATCTGAAATACCTGCTTGACTTAGCGCATCTTTCACAGCACTTATGATTCCTTTAGAACTAAAAGTAGCTCCTGAAACTATATCTACTGATGCTGATTGTCTTGAAAGTATATTTTTTATTATTGTTCCTGATGCTCTATCGAAATATTGACGATCATCCCCATTTGATAAAGTTTCTATATTAGTTATTTTTCCATCAGCTATAGTAACAGAAACTTTAGTTGTTCCTCCGTTAAATCCCTTACCAGTTCCTATATATGTTCCATCTTTATACTTTTGTGAACCATTATTTGAAGTTGCCTCGCTTGAAATTGTACTGTCACTTGAAATCATACCTGATTTAGTTAATGCATCTGCACTAAAATTTGTTATTCCATAAAGTCCTAACATTGTCACCATTGCCATAGTTCCAGCTAGGTTTTCATTTACATCTTGTCCAAGTATATTTGCCTTTGCATTATTTCTAGGACATACTTCTGTACATTTTAAGCAATTTATACAGTCACCACCTCTAGCACCATTTACTTTATAAAGCTTTAATCCCATTGAACAATTTATTGTACAAGCTTTACATTTGCCACAATCATCTTTAGGCTTATTAATTTTTGTTATTCCAAGCCTAGAAATTATTGCAAATACAGCTCCTAAAGGACATAAATATCTACAGAAAAATCTTTCAATAAATGCTGCCCCTATTGTAATTAAAACTAATAGTATAAACCCAATAAGTAGTGTAGAAAAAATAATAGACAAATTAGTTATTTGACCAAAAGCATCCCAAGGACTGGTACTCCCTAAGATATTACTTCCCATTGTCCAAGAAACAATTATTATAAATATTAACACTACATATTTTACATATTTTAATATTGAGTCAACTTTTTCATTTACTCTAAATTTTCCTTTAAATATCTTTTTTGATATGAAATATACTAAATCATTATATGCTCCAAAAGCACATAACCATCCACAAAACCATCTTCCCATTACTATAGTTAAAAGCATAACTGCTATAAATTCAATCAAATTCGGAATTGCTTGTAGAAAATTAAAATTACCTCCACTAATCATTTGGTAAACTGTTTTTAATTCACTAAAAGTTATTGCATACAATCCTGGTAGCAATAAAAATAAAATAAATTGTACAACATGCCTTAATATCTGCGATTTCTTTATTTTCTTAGCCATATCTATTACTCCTTCTCTAAAAACATGATTTTGTTTTTAATTATATTAATGAAAATTCATCATCTGTAAATATTAAAATTTCTTTATCTAAACCAGATGTTTTATATATTTTTTTGTCTTCTGTGATGAATATTGCTTCAATACCATCTATAGCTTCTATAATTTTCATAGCTTTATCTATCCCAATAATGTAAACACCTGTTGATAATCCATCACCATCAATAGAATTATCTGATATAATAGTTGCACTTATAATTTTACTTTTTGATGGGTATCCTGTTTTAGGATCAATTATATGATGAAATCTTTGTCCATCTTTCATAAAATATTTTTCATAATTACCTGATGTAACTACTGATTTGTTTTTAACACTCAATATTCCAATATATTCTCCTCTAGGTTTAATTGGATTTTGAATGCCAACTTTCCAAGGCGTACCATCCTCTTTACTTCCAAGAGCAAATATATTTCCTCCTAAATCAATTAGGGCACTTTTAATGTTATGTTTATAAAATATGTCTCTCACTTCATCAGCTGCAAATCCCTTAGCTATACCGCCAACATCCAAAGCTTGTTTGTTATGTTTTAGCATTATTGAATGACTACTTTCATCTAGAATCACATCATTGTAATTTACAAGTTTCAATGTTTCTTCTATTTGATATTTTTCAGGAATTGCTTCTTCTTTTGTTCCTATGTTCCAAAGTTTTACTAAAGGTCTTATTGTTGGATCAAAAGTTCCCTCTAAGATTTTGCTATACTCCACAGCTTTTTTTACTACGAAATAAGTATCTTTACTTACAGTTTCTGAATTAACCCCGGCTTTAGAAGTTATTTTTGATATCTCACTATCTTCTTTAAATGCTGACATTTTATCATCAATATCATTTAATTTTTCAATTGCTTCTTTAATTGCTCTTTCACCTTTTTTGCCACATACTTTTAAATTTATTATAGTACCAAGAGCATAGCTACTCTTTACTACTTCTGGTTTTTCAAGTTTTCCAGTAGCAAATATAAAAATTAAAATTAAAATTATTATAATTGCGATTATTAATAATTGAATACTTACTGTACTCATAGGCAAATCATACCTCCCAATGCATATGTTTAATGTTCCTAATTTAATGAACTACTTTATTCATTAATTGAATTATAGCAAGTAAGCCTTAATTGTTCCTTAACGTAAGCTGAGAGTTTGCTGAGAAAAATAAAAAAAATTATCTACTTGACCTTTCTTCAATAATCGAGTAGATAAACCTCAGAAATAATTTTCCGAGGTTTTTCTTCACAGAACCGCGCATGCTTACCTCGCACACAGCTCTTGGTAAACTTCCTTCATTATTCATAATAATTATACAAAACTTTAGTTTCTACTTTAGATATATCAAACAGTTTGATTTCATCAAACCAGGCGTTAGGAATTGCCATTAACAAAGGAATGCTAATTTATAATGGTACATTAAAAGCAATATCTACAGGCACACTAAAATAAAATAGCCCACGAAAACAAGTTTTGATATGCTCCCTTTATGGTAGACAGTTAAAATAATAAAACTGTTTCTATAAAGGGGGTATTTTTATGTCAAGAAAAGCAAAGTATTCTTTAATTGAAAAGCTAAAAGCAATTGAAGAATATATATCAGATGAAAAAGGAGCTACTCAAATAATTCATGAACTGTCGATTGACCAATCAACATTCTACGAATGGGTTCGTAAATATAGGCATAATGGATTAGAGCGTTTAAAAGCATCATCAACAAACAAGTATTATTCTGATTCAGTAAAGATTACTGCGGTTAAAGATTATCTTGACGGAAAAGGTTCTTTGAGAAATATATGTGGTATATATAGAATCTCATCTACTTATGTTCTCAGAAATTGGATTAAGAAGTATAATAGTCATAAAACATTTAAATCTCATAATAAGCAAGGGGATAGAATTATGACTAATGGAAGAAAAACTACTTATGAAGAAAGAATTGAGATTGTTGCATTCTGTATTTCGAATAATGATGATTATCAAGCTACTGCTGATAAATTTAAGGTTTCTTATCAACAAGTTTATACATGGGTAAGAAAATACAAAGCTAATGGATATGAAGAGCTAATGGACCGTCGCGGTAAGCGTAAAGAGGCTGATGAGCTTACTGAGTCTGATAAATTATCCGCACAATTAAAACTTATTGAAGCAGAAAATAGACGTTTACAAATGGAGAATGATTTCTTAAAAAAATTGAAGGAAGTAGAAAGAAGGCGATAAACACTAGAATACTCCACGAATATAAATATATTTCTATAAAAGAATTACATGATGAAAATGGCTATTCAATAGCTGATTTATGCAATTTAGCTAGTATTGCACGATCATCTTACTACAAATGGATTAACCGTTCAGAGACTGAATTAGATAAAGAGAATTCGATAATACTAAAAGAAATTGTTAAACTTTATGAAGATGTACATGGCATCTATGGATACCGCCGGATAACAATTAATATAAATCGACGTCTTAATAAACAGTATAATCATAAACGAATTTATAGATTAATGAAGTCTATTAACATGAAATCAGTTATAAGAAAAAAGAGAAAGTCTTATTTGCAAAGTACTCCACAAATCACGGCAGAAAACAAATTAAATAGAGAATTCTATGCAACGAAACCAAATGAAAAATGGTTAACAGATGTTACTGAATTCAAGCTACTTAATGGTCAAAAGGCTTACCTCAGTGCAATATTTGATTTATCAGATAAAAGCATTATTTCTTATGTGGTCGGTCACTCAAATAACAATCAACTTGTTTTTGATACACTTGACTTAGCAGTAATTGCTAATCCGACCGCAAAGCCACTTTTTCATAGTGACAGGGGATTTCAGTATACCAATAGAACTTTTAAGGCTAAACTTGATAAAATCAATGCAACTCAAAGCATGTCACGTGTCAGTAGGTGTATCGACAACGGACCAATGGAAGGTTTTTGGGGAACTCTCAAATGTGAGATGTATTATTTGCAAAAGTTTTATACATATGAAGAATTGAGACAATCAATTGATGACTACATAGTATTTTATAATACAAAAAGGTTACAGAAAAACTTAAAAGGTCTGACTCCAATTGAATATCGAAATCAGACCTTAGCTTCATAATTTTTTATTTTTTCATCTGTCTACTTGACAGGGTGCAGTTCAGTTTTCGTGGGTTTTATGAGATAATTAGGCTAAATCTTTAACATAATTTATCTACATCTTTACTACTTTTAATATAAATGAATACCTCTATAGCTAAACTTAACATTCCTTAGTAATTCAGTACTTTCATAACTTAATTGTTTTAATAATTCTTCATTTATACCACCAGTCTCAAAATTTATTAATACATCCACTTTTTTTATTTATTATAGAAAAATACACCCATTTCGGGTATATTTTCTGAGCTCTGATCGAGATTTTATATTCAGTTTTATAAAGCGTAGTATCTCTAACTAACTCATCTATCATACTATAAAGTTAACCTATGCTACATTTTTTTTCACATCTTCTTCATTTTTCTTTTTTGATTTAAGTATCTTGTAAATGACCCCAAGCGCTATAAACCATACAGGTGTTACAAATAGGGCCACACGAGTTTCATCATTAAGTGCCAATACAACTATTACAAAAGCAAAAAATACTAGAATTATATAGTTTATGATTGGATAAAGTGGCATTTTGAATTTGCTCGAAGATGCAAGCTCAGGATTAGTTTTGCGATATCTTAGATGGCAGATAACTATAATTCCCCAAATGAAGATAAAGCAGAATGTTGATATACTTGTAATTAATACAAATACCCCTTTTGGCATAATATAGTTCAGAATAACTGAAATCAAGATGACAATTGCAGAGAACATTGTAGCATTAGAGGGTACTTGATGAGAAGTTAATTTTTTCATTGACTCAGGTGCATTATTTTCTTTAGCCAGAGAGAAAAGCATACGACTTGTGCTAAAGATCCCGCTATTACAAGCGGATGCAGCTGATGTTAGTACAACGAAATTCACAATACTTGCTGCTGCTACTATTCCCAGTACAGAAAATACCTGTACAAATGGACTTGTATCTGGATTAATTGAATTCCATGGGTATATACTCATAATAACAATAAGTGCTCCA
This sequence comes from Clostridium gelidum, assembly GCF_019977655.1. NCBI lineage: Bacteria > Bacillati > Bacillota > Clostridia > Eubacteriales > Clostridiaceae > Clostridium > Clostridium gelidum. The sequence continues at coordinate 1,088,189 of NZ_AP024849.1, read as the reverse complement.
ATATAGAAAATAATAATTCTAATTGGAATATTGTTAATAGCCTTTGGAATAACCTGTTCTGGATTTTCAGTTTCACCAGCAGTTAAACCAACTAATTCAATTCCGGCAAAAGCAAATACAACCATTTGGAAGGAAAGGATAAAACCGCTTACTCCATTGGGGAACCAGCCACCATTAATCCAAAGATTTGTAAAGCTAGACACACCAGCATCTGTAGAAAATCCTTTAATAATCATAAATGTACCAATTATTATTAATCCTAAAATCGCAATAATTTTAATTAAGGCAAACCAGAATTCCATTTCACCAAATAACTTTACTGCGGTAAGGTTCATAATTAATAAAATTACAAGAACAAAAAGGCTCGGAACCCATTGAGGTATATTGGGGAACCAGTATTGTATATAAAGTCCAGACGCAGTTAAGTCAGCCATGGCAACTGAAATCCAGCAGAACCAGTAGGTCCATCCAGTAATAAATGCTGCTCCATTTCCTAAATAATCATGTACAAAGTCTACAAAGGAATTGTATTTTAAATTAGAAAGTAATAATTCCCCAAGGGCACGCATAATAAAAAAACAAATTACCCCTGTTATAATATATGAAAATAAAATAGATGGACCTGCCAAGTGAATGGACCTACCTGCACCAAGAAATAATCCAGTACCAATTGCACCTCCAATTGCAAGTAATTGAACATGACGATTTTTCAGTCCCCTAGATAAATTTTGATTTTCCGACATATATATTCCGCCTTTCTAAATGTTACTATTTTTAAATCTGTGTTACTTTTAGTACAATTTTCTAGAGCTATTATTTTATCATTGCGATGTAATTTTCTATTTAAATGATGTCAAATTTAATTAATCTTAAACGTAAGGTAATATATGTCACCTGCTCTTTTACCTGAAATATTTACTTTTTCTGCGTATAGTCATAGCAATAACTCGCCGCTATCTTTATCTAAATTATTAAATTTCACTATTAAATTATTAAATTTTACCGTTATATATTAATGCATATTTAACAAAGTTGCAATATTTTTTTCATTTTAATTAAAATAACAAAGGATATATGTTTTTATAAAGACTATTTTATAAAAATCAATAAATTATTTTCTTTTAAATTACTACAATTTTTTTATATCGTAGAACAAAGTTTTAATTTTACATATTTAGTTTTCTCATCCTCATGGTGTTCCACAATTTCAAATTTAACAAATTGATTTGGATACATTTCTCTAACCTCCTGCCATTTCATTTGAATCAGCTCCTTTATATTAAATACTAGATATTATTCTTAATTTGCATTTCTATTTTATACTATAAGTTCTTATCATCTTTTTATTTTAATTATAATTTACCATATAACTTCTTAAAATAAAAATTTCACTTTGAATAAGTACAAATGACATTTTTTAATCATTATTTTTGGCAAAGATTATTTCCGCTAAAAAATGCATACCCCAACAAAAAATGCACACCACCTAACTCAAAAAAACCTTAGGGGTGTACATTTATTCCATTCAAAGCAAAAAAACTAACTCTAAAAATTAAAAATTTAACCATATATTATTATTCTAAAAACAACAAAAGCCCTTGAAATCAAGGACTTTACATTGTATCACAATTTAAGTGATTATTTGGTGGAGGCGAGGGGTATCGAACCCCTGTCCGAAAGCAGCTGAATTTGCCTTTCTCCGAGTGCAGTCTACGTTTTAAGATTCCCCAAAAGTATCGCCCATAGACAGGCTATACTTCCCGGTAGCTTCATAAATACCCCTCTAGCTCAAAGCTTTGCTAGACTTCGTTTCCTACTTAATGACACCAGTTATCCAAGCCGTAGGCAGCAAGGGCTGATGAGTAGCTTTAAACTAAGCTGCTATTGCAAAATTATCTTCTGCGTTTACATTGTTGCATACTTGATTTGCGAGGATACATGCTTCCCTCGACTCGCTTAACAAACCCTATCCCACCCCCGTCGAAGCCAAGGCGCCCCCAAGTTTAAGATGGTTTAATAACAAATTCATTTTTCAAAGAATGTCATCTTATATTATTTATTCTATATCATTCCCAGTACTATGTCAAATAACACTTTTTTGTAATTTTGGATTTTTTAAATTAAAATTTTTAACTTTAGCCATATTAAAGAAAATAACAAGTCAAAGATGCGACGTATATTTTGCGTAAGATGAAGAAACAATATTAGCTCATAGCAGTGTATTAGCTAATGTTGTTGACAAAGTCTTACATAAAATAGACAAGCATACTGACTTGTTATTTATTTTAATATGCCTCATATTTAATACTTTTGAGATTGTGCATTAGAAGTTCCAGCTAATGCACTCTTATTTTTTTCAATTTGTTGCATAATATTAGTAAATTCATCTTTAGTTAATTTAAATAACTCTATATTTTGCACATTTGGTGCTTCAATTGCTTTTTCAATTGGTGCTGATAAATAACCTCCAGTTAATGAAATATTTATAAGGTTAGTAACACCAATTGCCTTTATATTTATATCATTAAAAGCTACCCCTTTATACAAAATAATTTACTCAAACTTCTCTAATTTAAATTAATTATTAGAAATTTCCTTCTATTATTGAATAACTATTCCAAATTCCTCTAAAATATACAATTTGCCTTTACCTAAGACAGCAATTTACTTTTCTCGCACAAAATTAATAACAGCACCACTAAATACACACACTATTAATACTATTGCCATGACCACAAATCCACTCGTCCCTCGAGAAATTCCATTCAAATAATAAAAAGGAGGAAATAACTTATTAATCCATGAGATAAAAGGAATAAACTTAGAAGCATCTATAAATACTGGACAAAATATTAAGGATCCAATAGTTATGACAGGTAACATGACACAGATATCTGTTCCTGATTTCACAATTAACTTAAGTAAATAAGAAAATCCACACACTAATAAAACATATAATCCCATAGCTATAATTTCTATAGACATATAAGTATAGGTATTAGACAAATAAATTGTTATAATCCCAGATATAGCCATAAGCATTGTTGGTGCTAAAATAGATATAAATCCAATAATGACTTTTGCTTCACTATTAAATGAAGAATATAATCCTATTTTTTCATCCTCAAACCATTTAATTGCACCAAACAAACCTGAAATTAATATCAATACTGATACTATCCCACGAATAGCATAAGTATTAGTTCCATCTTTAATTCCTGCTGAATTCCCCTCATCTGTTTCTATGTATTTATAATCAATAGAAAATGTCTTTTCCGGTGTATTAAACAATTCATAATTTCTAGCAATATTTTCACTATTACTTGCTCCATCCCCTACAACTATATTGTTTTCTTTAGCAAAATCCACAGCAATATTCTTACCATACTCCCCTATAATGCCTGCAAATACCACTTCATCAGAAAGACTTGAAAGAATAGTAGAAGGTGACTCTATACATGTGATACATTTCTTAATTTTATAATTATCTAGCCTGTTTTGAAAATCTAGGGGAAAAATATATGCACATTCAAGCTTTTTAGTTTCTACATCTTCTATCATTTCAGCTTTATTATCATAAATTAAAAACTTAATATAACCGTCCTTATCTTGCAAGTTCTCACAAATAAGTTTAGATAATTGTTCTTCTTCATGATATATTCCAACAATTATTCTCTTCTCTTCCTTTGTATCAACTTTGCTAAACATAGTAATTAATAGTGGTAAAATTATAAGCATACAAATAAAAGCAGGGTTTTTAATAAGCCTTTTAATAAATAACTCAGTAATAATTAAATATCTCATCTATTTCCCCACTTTCTTTATAATAAAGCCTTTAAATTTCATGATGTTATTCTTCAATTCATAAAAAATTCTATTATCAAATTCCCCTATTTTATCTTTAATAGTAACTATAATTACCGTCACCGCATAAATCCCAATTAAAATTCCACAGACTAATAAAAATCCCCTTATATCAAATTCATCCAAAAGTATGTTTCCAATTTGTTTTGATAATATATTAATAAGCATGTATGGTGCTAAACTTTGTATAGCCTTTGGTAAAAATACAGTTGGAATAAACCCTCCTGATATGAAATTCATACCTATGGTAGTAATAAAAAGTATTAATGTGCCTGAAATTTGCGATTCTGAAATAGTAAATATACACACAACAAAACTAACTACACACAATATTATAAACAATATTAAAATATAATCTCTAATTTTGAATATAACAATATCAGTACCTAAATACTTAGCAATTCCAACATATAAACAAAACCCACTAATTGCAATTATCACATATGAAATAAAAACACTTATAATTCTAGTTAGAATAACTATTCCCTTAGAAATCCTATAAGGCTTTAGTTTTTCATAAAAAGCAACATTATTAGGACATAAAGCCTTGGAAAATACCATCCCAAGTAATAACATAAAAAATACTAACCCAGAACAAATGTAATATTCAAGTGGAGTAAGCTCTCCTGCTCCTGAAATCTCCTTGTGATTAAAATAGCTTTCTCTAGCTAATGTATGATCAAAGTATTTAATGTTAATATTATCTTGCAAAGCTTTTGTAATCCTTTGATTATACACCTCTTCATATTCGTAAGTAATTGCATAAATGCCAGCTTGTGCAGATGAAAGACTTTTTGTCCCTCCATCAATTAAATCTTTTATAAGCATGGCTTCAATACTTGACTTATTAGGCAGTAAAACTGTTGCTGGTGTATTAGTCCCATCCATAATATCACGCGCTAAATGTTTAGGTATAATAATAGCTCCATAAGCTTCACCATCTTCAACCATTTTATAAGCAGCTTCTTCATTATTAACTTGAACAAAATTACAATTTTCCTTAACACTTTTCATATCCTTTATTATAGAAATCATAAATTTTTCACTGCTCTCATTCTCTTGCAGTGATACCGCTATATTTACCCTGTTCTTATCCTTTTTCTCATACAAAACCTTACTTGCGGAAAAAGAAATAACCCCTATAATAAAACAAAGAGCCAAGGCCCCTACCACAAGATGTGGTAAAAACCTTAATACTCTTTTAATTTCAATTTTTATTAAGTTTAATAAAAAAATCATATCTTACTTCATATCCTTTAAAAGTATATCCTATTTACCTAAATGCACTAGCTATTTTCATAGCATTTTTTTGCACCTCTTGTACAATCTCATTAAGTTTATTTTTATCTAATTTAAATACTTCTAATTTTTCACCTGCTGGTTCATCAATTCCATTTCCAATTGGTGAGATAGCATATGATCCATCTAGAGAAATATTTATTGGATTAGAATCAATATCAGATTTAATATCGATCTTATCAAAATCTAAGGCTAATTTTTTACTAGACTTATCAAAGTTAGCATTACCATTGCAGCTTGCGGTTAATCCTTGACCTTCAACACTCAAGTCAGCTGAACCATCAAAATCACCACTTTTAGTATTATACTTAGAATTCACATCAATATTAATTGGTTGACTATTTGAGGATAAAACTAACTTCATTTCTTCGTTAATAGTATCATCTTTTGTAGTAGTATTATTGTCTAAATCAATTTTAATTTTTTCTCCATTATTACCCAATTCCATAGACATATCAATAATATCCCCTATATTATCTTTGCCTTTAAATTCACTTGAATATTTAACATCTACTTTATTTTTATTTCCATCATCAATAGATGTATTAGCTTCTATACTCACTGCGCGACCTTTTTTATCAATATATATAGTTGTCTTAACATCATCAAAAGTAACCGAACTTTCCAACTTATCCCTACCAGTTTTCATTTCTTTATATAAATCATCTACCATTGCTTCTGGACTGTTATATTTTTTATTTTGTTGCATATATGAATATTTTACTTGCTCAGTAATTGCCTTTTTTATATCTTCATCTTGCAATAAATAATCGTAACCACTTTCAATAAAGGTTTTGACATCTTGACCTGAAATTACAACATCATAACCAGTGCATTCTTGATTAACTCCGCCAATTTCCATATTTTTAGTTTCTTTAAATTTTTCTACCTTTATATTTTTTCCAATTGTTGATAATTTTTCTGCATTATCTATTAAATAACCTTTTATAATATTATCACAGAATTCCTTATCTAAAATCTTATTACCATCATCCCCGAAAACTTTAAATGAAATTTCTTGATTAGGTAATTTCTTATTTTGAGCAAACAAAGAATTGTTATATTGATCTTGAATATTTTCAGTATCACAAGTAAACCATGAATTGTAAAGTTCTGGCACAGATAACATTAGCTTTTTATTATCAGTATAAAATTGAGCTTTAGCAATGCTTGTACCTTTATATTCTCCGCCAACATTAATCATAAGTTTTTTATTCTTTTTATCAATAGAAGAATCTATGCTTATACCAGCACCCTTTGCTTGCGCTAATTCTTTTAAATTTGTAGAGTTAAGAGTAAATTTCATATTTTGATTTACTCCCTTTTCTTCTAAATTCTTTAAGTAATCTTTTCCAGCTATTTTATCAGTAATTGTTTCTTTGTTTTTTAATTCTTCGCTTGTTGCTTTAAGTGCTTTTAATACCTTTACTTTAGGATTGCTATTTACTACTGCATAAACTCCTCCGCTTGATAATACAACAATTAAAGCTACAACAATCAAAACAATAATAAGCTTATTTTTCTTAGTTTTTGATATTTTTAAATTTTCATCATTAAAATTATTACCTTCTGTAAAGTTGTTTTCCGTGTTAACACTGTTCTCTTCATTAAAGTTATTTTCTTCATCCATTTTTTATTTACCCCTTTTTTATAATTTATTAACTAAAGCTTCTATACTTGAATTTGAATCAACTTCTGAAAGTTTTCCATCTTTCATAATTAATAGACGATTGCAAAGCGCAATTTCATCTTCTTCATGAGTGGTCATAACTATAGTTCCATTCTGCTTCAAATAATGTGATAAATATTGCCTAATTTCTTTTTTGCATACCAAATCTAAGGCAGCACTAAGCTCATCCAAAATAAGAATAGGTGGGTCATTAGCTAAGGCTGCTGCAATACTAACTCGCCTTTTCATACCTCCTGAAAGCTTACGTACAGCTATTTTCTTCACTTCATCCAGACCAAGCATAGCTGGCACGCCATCAAAAAAATCCTTTTTCAAATCTTTTTTTGAATTAGAATACCAAAGCTTAAGATTATCATTTACAGAGAGCTCTTCAATTAAAGGGTTTTCTTGTGGCACATATCCAATATAATCAGTAAATATACTTTTATTTTTAGTAGAATCCATGCCATTATAAAAAATCCTCCCACCATTGCTCTTTTTAGTTCCAGCCATGATAGAAAGGAGAGTAGATTTACCACATCCATTAGCCCCTAATATTCCCACACATTGCCCTTTTTTCACTGAAAAACTTATGTCTTCGAGTACATGCTTTTTATATTTTTTTCTAATACCATCAACAACAATCAAATTAAACACTCCAATTAATTATATGAATACTAAAACTCATTTCGCTATATTATACTATATTTTTCTATTTCTTTCAAATTCATATCATTTTTTACAATTCCAAACAATATACTTTTATTAATTTTAATAGCAACCACTTATAAATTCAATTTAACCTAATCTTATTATTCTAAAATTCAACTTTTACTTTATTTCCATTGCAATCATTGTACAATCATCCTGTAATATTCCAACCTCTAATATAGTATCATTTAAAAACTCATCAATATAATTCTTGAATTCATGTATACTAATTTGTTCCATATATTTTTGTATAATTTTATCTTCATCCAATATAAAATCTAAGCCATCAGTAAAAAATATAATTTTATCACCATGTTCAAAAGAAATTATCTGTTCACAGTATTCACTATTCTCAAACATTCCCAGAAAAATTCCTTCGGCAATTTTTTCTTCTACTTTTCCATCTTTCTTTTGAAAAATAAATTGATTTACTCCTGCTCCAACTACTTTAAGTTCATTTTTATTGAAATTCATGCTAAAACAGCATACAGCAATATAATTTTCATCATAATAATTAACCAGTTTTTTATTTAAATTCTTAACTATATTCATTGGCTCATGAGTAAGCGCAATTTCTTGAAGAAACAAAACATCAAAAGCTGATATATTAAGAGCTGCTGATATTCCTTTTCCCCTAACATCTACAATTATTCCTATAATCAACTCTTCATTTATTTCATAGATACGATAGAAATCACCACTAACTGTATTTGAAGGTATATATACTGTTTCAATATTAATAAATTTTCTTGCTGGGAAATCCAGTTGAAGAGTTTTTCTTTGAAATTCTGCAGCTTTATTTAATTCTTTCCTAATATCAGTTATGTCACGCAGAACTCCTATAATTGATGGTTTCCCTTTATATGATATGTAGCTATGTGATATTTGCAAAATAGCTACTTTTTTATTAGATAGAATAAATTCATACTCTGAAATATCCTTCACCTTTTCATTTAGTATTATATTTCTAAATCTTTTATGCAACGACTTTATATACTTTTCTTGAAAAAGCTTATACACATTTATTCCTCTAAGCTTTTCATAGCTTAAATCAAGTAAATTACATGCTTCTATATTTCCTAAAACAATTATGTTATCCACAATTATAACTACTGCATCTGGCATACTGTTAATAACTTGTTTATATCTGTCTTCATTTTCTTTAAGCATTTTATGAAGAATTCTTTTTTCTGTAACATCTCGTAATCTTTCTACAATATATAGTATTTCTCCATCATCATCTAATACCGGATTATAACATACATCCATAAATTTATTTAATTCCGGAATATACTTTTCTATTGTAATCATTTGCTTAGTTTCCATAACCTCTTCAAATGAACAATCTATACATTTTTCTTCTCTAGACAAAACTTCATAACACATCTTACCATTTACTTCTTTAGGCGTTTTATTATAAAAATTATAACCAGCTTCATTAAAAAAAGCTATTGTATAATCTGGATTATATACTTTTATCACATCAGGAATTCCCTTTATAATTCCAACGATATTTTTTTCTATCTTTTTATTTTTAGTAACATCAATAGCAATAATTAAAATATGTTTCTTTTTATTCTGTATGAATAGAAATATATTTGCTTCAACATAAACATATTTTCCATATTTTGATTTTAATATCATCTCAACTTTATCACATCTTTTATAAATCAAATTTCTATATAACTCTAAAACAGTTCCTTTTTTATCAAAAATAAAAACATCTGAAGGTATTACGTCAATAAAATTCTCTTTTGAATATTCTAAGCAACTACAAACCTTACTATTAACATCTATAAAGCACTTTGGTACAAATAATTCATCAACCTCTATAAGAAATGATAATTCATTTATTTTATCCCAAATATCTTTATAATTATTTATATCAAACTTTATACTTTTATCTAACATTTCTGATTCTTGTTTGTCTTTATACATAATCCTAATTATCCTTTCAATCTGAATTTCTCGAATATAAAAATCCAGATAATTTTTATAAGCACCCAAAAAAAATAGTTGTCCAAAATGCAAAATCTAGCATATTGGACCACTATTTTTTACTATTGCAATTTATGGATGTATTTCAAATACTTTATCCATTCTTGTAAGTTTAAATAATTTTTCAACATCTGGCTTTAAAGACTTTAATTTAACACTTCCATCCTTTTCAGCACATTTTTTATAAATTGATACCAAAGCTCCAAGTCCAGTACTATCTATAAAATCACATTGGCTAAAATTAAAAATAAAGTTTCTATTTCCTTCTTCAATTAGCTTATTTATTTGTATTCTAAATGTTGCTACTTCATCAACAACAAAATTTGTAGGTATATTAATCATAATATCCTTTTCCATTAATTGTCACCTCATATTATAAATTTTTCTACAAGTCTAGTTAATTCTTCTGCCATAGCACTTGTTTCTTGTGCTGTAGCTGTGAAATTATTTATTACACTTGCTTGCTCTTCTGTTGCCGCAGATACATTTTCACTATTTGCAGTATTACTTTCTGTTATTGTAGCTATCTCATTAATTAATTTAACAACCTTATCTGATGATGCAACTTCGTCACCAGTAATATCAAGTATCTCATTAACATGTTTAACTATATTCTCTATAGCATTCATTATGTCAACAAATGCTTTATCTGTTTCTGATACTACTTTTACCCCATTATCAACTTCAGTTTTTGACACTTCCATTGAATTTACAGCATTGTTGGTTTGTTTAGTCATTTCACTAACTAATTCAGCTATTTCTTTCGCTCTATCATTAGTTTCTTCAGACAATGTTTTTACTTCCTCAGCTACAACACTAAAGCCCTTACCATGTTCTCCTGCTCTGGCGGCTTCTATAGAAGCATTTAATGCCAAAAGGCTTGTTTGACCTGCAATATCATTTATGGTATTTACTATTCCATCTACCTTCGTAGATAATGCAGCTAATGATTTAAGTGCTTTTTCAGTTTCATCACTTCCACTACTAATAACCTTTATTGCATGTACAGTTTCTTCTACTTTTCCTCTTCCAAATTCAGCTACACTCATTGTATTAGTTGCATCTGTACTTGTTGCTTTAGCCCTATTTTGTGCAAGTTGCACAAGGCTTGATAATTGGACTAATACTCCTGAAATATCTACTATAGATTCATTTTGTTTTTCTGCATCTAGTGCTACTTGAGCTATAGTTGCACTTATTTCTTCAGTAGTTGCGCTTATCTCTTCAGATGAAGCTGCCATTTCTTCTGAAGCTGCAGTTAACTGTTCTGAAGAATTCACTACATTTTTAACTATTTCATCTTGATGCTTTATCATATTATTAAAAGATCTTCCAAGTTCTCCAATTTCATCTTTTCTAGTTGCATCACTCTTAACAGTTAAATCTCCTTCACCTGCAAGTTTCATCAGTTTTTCTAGTTTATTTATAGGTTCAACTATTCCTTTTGTTGAGTATACATATGCGCATAACATTGCAATAATTATAGATATTAATAAAATAATAATAGTGTATGTTCTTATGCTTATTGCTGATGACATGTAATCATCATAATCTGCTGTAGCTCCAATCACCCAATTATCAGCAGATTGCAAAACAACATATTTTTCTACATTGTCATAATTATAAAATCCATCAATAGCTTGGCCATCTTTCACTTGACCTATCATAGCCTTTAAATCATCAATTGCATTTTCCTTTAAGACTTTCCCTTCGTCAGGATGATAAACAAATAGTCCGTTTTTATCAGTAATAAATGCATATCCTGTTTGACCAACTTTAATTTTTGATGCATAGTTTGAAATGGCGCTAAAATTTATACTTCCAACTAATGTTCCAATAATCTTATCTCCGTCTTTAAGTGGATAAGCTATGGAAATGCCAAGCTTTCCTGTAGTTCTAGAAATTAATGCTTCACTAATAGCTTCTTTTCCACTAATTGCCGTTTTAACATACTCTCTATCACTTAAATTTATATCAGGTTCTTTCGTTTGATTGTTAATAATTTCTTTACCTGTTGTATCAGTAATAATCAATGCTTCCATGTAATCTTTATTCTTTTCTTGTACATTTTTTATATATGTATATACTTTATCCACATTTTCTGAACTTAAATTTTCAACTGCATTTTTAATGTCTCCATTAAGACTTGTCACTTCTAAAGTGCTTTTTACTGATTTAATTCTATCGTCAATCAAATTTGCAGTTCCAGAAGTCTGCGCCTTTAACTCTTTCTGCACAGAAGCTTGTATAGCTTTGTTAGACATTTGATATGATACATATCCTAAAATAGACATTGGAATAGTAATTACACAAAAAAAAGTAATAATTAATTTAATTTTTAAAGATATTTTCATTATTTTGCCTCCAGTTTTCTTAAATTACCCAATTTGTATTTTTTATTTTATTTATGAAATTCGTTTTTTCATAATTATAGAATTGCCTTTAAAACTCACCTCATCAGTATAGCAATTTATAATATATAACCCTCTCCCATTTTCATCAAAAATATTACTATTATTAATTTCCTTATTTATTTCTAATCCCTCAATTCCAACTCCACAATCAGTTACTGTTAACGTTAAATTACTTTTATCTATACGCCATTCAACATATATCGGCTTATTTTTATCACTCTTATTTCCATGAATAAACGCATTATTTAGGGCCTCAGATATAATTAATTTTATTTCAAAATGTTGATTTTTCAAATTAAAACTCTCTATTATATTATCCATTTTATTATTTATATTGTCTGTTCCATAAAACACCATCTTACCCTTGTAATCCTTCATAAGTAAAATCACCCCATCAATGAAATCAATTGTAATTGTTATATAATATATTTTATGTGAAAATAATTCCTTTTACATTATTACACTTTTAAAATTATTTTTCAACAAATTAAATAATTATTAACAAATAAGTATTTAAATAGCATTATAAATAAATTACTATACTGTTCTTTGTACCAAATATATAAATTATTTTAATTTCTATATTCCAAAACAAAAAATAACTGCTTAAAGATAAATTGAAATCATCTTTAAACAGTTACTTATAAACGTATAAATCAAACTTTAATATGCCTAATTAAGCAGTGGCAGTAACGCTTTCGCCTTCATCTTCATTACTCTCACCTACTATTAGCCTTACTAACTTTTCTCCATGTGGAAGACAAAATTGTATAAATGGTCCGATTGCTAACATCGATATTATTGTACCAATACCAATAGTTCCACCTAATAAAAATCCTATAATTAAGTATCCAGCATCCAATGTTATTCTAATCCAACGATATTGAATTTTTATTTTATCTTGTATTAAAAATGGAACAATATCATTTGGTGCAACCCCTACATTTGTAGCTGATAAAACTGAAAATCCTACTGCAATTATAAAACAACCGAATACAACCAATAATGCTCTTATAACATAATTATAAGATTCAATTGGAAAATATGAAACTACCTTTACGCATAAGTCTATTATTGGACCTACTCCAATAACACATATTAATGTTCCTATATTTACTCGTTTTCTTTCCACTAAAAGTATTATTGCAAACAGCACCACTAAAATGATCATATTAGCAACTCCTGTTGTTACTTGGGGAGAACCTGCTATCCATTTTACTAAAAAAAATTCCTTTAAGCTTGTCTTATCTAATGTTGTCGCTAATCCTTGAGTAAAAACAGTAAAAGTATCTGATCCTATATTAGTTTTTAAAAAGAGTGCAACTCCAAATTGAATTATACTCATCCCTACAAAAAATAAAATTAGTCTTTTTATTAAATTTATTGCTTTATTCATTGTTCTATCTTCCTTTGCTTCGTATTTTTCTGCAAATTTCACTTATATAAACCTTTTCTTTATTTAATCTATATCACAATTTCTCGTTTTATACACGTAGAATTTAATTATATAATTGTTTAATTCACTATAATATTTGATTGTTAATAGGTATTCTACATTATTCTTATAATATTGTCAAAGAAAAAAGTCAAATTCATTCAAAATAATTCAATTATAGTCACGTAAAATATTAATTTATAAAAAAATGGACATTTGTTCAAGCAGTTCAGATAAGTAAAACTCATAGTCTTCACTTAAATACTCCTACAAACAAATGTCCATTATATTTTTTATTTTATAAAAGGCAGATAACTACTAAGTCATAAAATATTTTAAAACTATAAATTATTGAATTACAGCAAATATCTTATTTTGCTTGTAAATATTCATCTATAGCTTTTGCTGCTTTTTTACCAGCTCCCATAGCTAAGATTACTGTTGCTGCACCTGTAACTGCATCTCCACCAGCATAAACTGCTTCTTTAGTAGTAAGCCCAGTTTCTTCTTCTGCTACTATACATCTTCTCTTATTAATTTCTAATCCTTCTGTTGTTGAAGAAATTAATGGATTTGGTGATGTTCCAAGAGACATTATTACAGTATCTAAATCCATAACAAATTCTGATCCTGCAATTTCAACTGGACTTCTTCTTCCAGATGCATCTGGTTCTCCAAGTTCCATCCTAATGCACTTCATCCCTTTAACCCATCCCTTTTCATCTACTAATATTTCACTTGGATTAGTTAAAACATCAAATATTACGCCTTCTTGCATAGCATGATGAACCTCTTCAATTCTTGCTGGAAGTTCAGATTCGCCTCTTCTATAAACAATATGACTTTCAGCTCCAAGTCTTAGTGCAGTTCTTGCTGCATCCATAGCAACATTTCCTCCACCAACTACTGCAACTTTATTTCCAGCTCTAACTGGAGTTTCATATCCGTCTACAGCTGCTTTCATTAAATTTACTCTTGTTAAGAATTCATTTGCAGAAGATACTCCATTAGCATTTTCTCCTGGTATTCCCATAAATCTTGGAAGACCTGCTCCTGAACCTATAAATACAGCTTTAAATCCTTCTTCTTCAAATAATTCATCTATAGTTATTGTTCTTCCGATAATAACATTAGTCTCAATTTTAACACCAAGTTTCTTAATGTTTTCAACTTCAATTTTAACTACTTTTTCTTTTGGAAGTCTAAATTCTGGAATACCATATACTAAAACTCCACCTTCTTTATGAAGAGCTTCAAATATAGTAACTTCATATCCCTTTTTAGCTAAATCTCCAGCACAAGTAAGTCCCGCTGGACCACTTCCTACTACTGCAACTTTAATTCCATTTTTAGGTTCTGTTGCACTTAAATCAACCTTATGTTCTGCTGCCCAGTCTGCTGTAAATCTTTCAAGCTTACCTATAGATACTGAGTCGCCCTTTATACCTAAAACACATCTTCCTTCACATTGCTTTTCTTGTGGACAAACTCTTCCACAGACAGCTGGAAGTGCACTATATTTTGCAATTTCTTTTGCTGCATCTTCAAATTTTTCATCTTTAACATGTGCAATAAATCCAGGAATGTTAATTGATACTGGACATCCATCTACACATTTAGGGTTTTTACAATTCAAACATCTTGCAGCTTCTTTTGTAGCTTCTTCTTCATTATATCCCAAACAAACTTCTTCAAAGTTTGTAGCTCTCACCTTTGGGTCTTGTTCTCTTACTGGTATTCTAACTAATCTTTCATTCATATCCATTATTTATTACCTCCACAACCGCAGCTACCATTACTATGGGTATTTCCTTCTTCTGCTTTTAATTGACATTTTCCTTCTTCAGTCTTATATAACCCTTGTCTTCTCATTGCTTCATCGTAATTTACTAAATGTCCATCAAATTCTGGTCCATCAACACAAGCAAATTTAATTTCTCCACCAATAGTTACTCTACATGCTCCACACATTCCAGTACCATCAACCATAATTGAATTTAAACTTACTGTAGTTGGAATATTTAATTCCTTAGTTAACATAGAAGTAAATTTCATCATTATCATTGGTCCAATAATAATAGCATGATCATACTTTTTACCTTGATTATTAACCAAGTCTTTTAACATATCAGAACCTGTTCCTTTAAATCCATAGCTACCATCATCTGTTGTAACATAAAGATTCCCAGAAACTGCTTTTAAATCTTCTTCATATATTAATAAATCTTTATTTCTACTTCCGAGTATAACATCTACATCTATTCCTTGTTCATGTAGCCATTTTACTTGTGGATAAACTGGTGCTGCACCAACTCCACCTGCAATAAATAGTAGTTTCTTTTTCTTTAATTCTTCTATATCTTCATGTATTAGCTCACTTGGTTGTCCAAGAGGTCCAACAAAATCGGCTACTTCTTGGCCAACTTCAAATGAAGCTAATTGCTTTGTACCCTTTCCAACAGTTTGGAAAACTATTGCAACGGTTCCCTTTTCTTTATCATAGTCTGCTATTGTTAGTGGAATTCTTTCACCCTTTTCATCATTCTTTATAATAATAAATTGACCAGGTTTTGCAGACTTTGCTATTCTTGGAGCTTCTATATCCATTAAGAATATATTATCTGTAAGTTCCTTTTTGCTAATTATTTTATACATGTAATAGCACCCCTTTTTAGTATGTTTAATTTTATACTTTCTCCTTCTAGTTTACACCATTATTCTGAATTTTTGAAATACTTTCTAAGATTTTTTATTAATTTTATGTTTTTTTGAAACTTTTTTCTCATACAGCCTTGCTATTTTTAATTATATTTTAAAAAACAAACAAATAAGTGGTAAATAACTTACAAAATGTAAATTGTTTTACCACTTATCTAAATTTCTTATTATTAATTTTTATATATTTTGCAAAAGCAATTCTTCATTCCAAATTTAAAAAATTCCGTAAAAAAGTGATAGTTGAAATTTTACATTTCATCCTTCGAACTTTCTCTTTGAGCTTCATCCACAATTGTCAATTGCAACATATATAAACAATATTATTCTATTACATTCTTTATGTATAAAACTTATTTTTAAAATATAATATATGTTTCATATAAGTAAATTTTCTAAAATTATATTTTATTATCTTATATGATTTAATTAATTGGTAAAACGATTTTAAATTCAGTAGCAGTATCAGTACTTTTAACATATATTTTTCCATTATTACTTTCTACTAAATCCTTCACAATACTTAATCCATATCCATGACTATTATCCTTATTTTCTTTTGTTGTAAATCCAACATTAAAAATATCTGTCAAAATATGTTCTTGTATTTTAGGGCCATTATTTTCTATCTTTATCACTGCATTACCTAAATATTCATAACTTTTTGCAATTATTATTCCTTCGCCATCCAGTGCCTTAATTGCATTATTTACTATATTAGATATCACCCTATAAAACTCCATTTCATCCATCTTTATTAAATTAAAACTACATTTATCTTCTATTATTACATGTATCCCTTTATCTATAGCAGGCTTTAGTGCAAGTGATAATAATGACTGTTGATCTTCGCTAATTTCCACAGCTGTTGGTGTAGATTCATTGTTATTTATAATATCTTTTAATGATTTTTTTAAATCATCAAATCTTTCCATAAGGCAAAGTCCATATAAATATGAAATTTGTGCACCATAATCGTGTTTAATTTTTCTAAGTTCATTATTTTTAATTTCTAGAGAATCATTTAATTTATATATTTGTTCTGATTTCTGATGAATCTTCCAAAAATAAGTCAAAATTACTAACATAAACAGAAAAAATACTATGTATATAACATTCTTAATTAATTGACTTTTTTCACCTAATGTTATTAAATAAAAAGTTAATACAAAATCAAGAAAAAAGCTCATTATTATAAAAACTGTTGAAACCCCTTCATCTATTATTAATTGATGAATCTGTTTTATTTTTTTTGTATATTTGAAACACAAAAGTAACAATATTGATTGTGGAACATATACCAAAAAAATCTTTTCATAAGTAACATATTCTATCGGAAGCATTCCTTTAATATATTCAAAAATCAACCCCCCAAATATAATGCTCATTAATATTATAATAGAATAGATTATTGTATATGCTATTATTGCTTTTAAAATATTTTTTCTATAAAATGCACTTGTTATGCTTAAACCTACTATATGAGTTACAAATATAGCCATACCCCAGCTATTCCCAAATACACCAGTAAAAACTTGGCCGTCTAATGAAAGCATTACTATAATGAGAACTATTTTTATTTTCGCTATTCTTTCGCTCTTATTTATACAATAAGTTATTGTATAAGTAAGTACTATTGCTTGTAATATTGAAGCTGTTATATCTAAAATAATCAATCCCAATTCGCGCCCCTCCAGTTATTTTTATATTTATCTTAAGTTTTTCATAGATTCAGGCATTTCTTCAACACCCCAATCCCCCAATGATGCTGGAGCTAATGTAATCATAGAATTTGCTATTTTCTTTAAAAATTCACCTAATACTTTTTTTATCATAAAACCCATCTCCTCTTAATTTTTTTAATTACTAAATAGTTTTATACTTCTCTTTTATTAAACATTTCTATTGCTAAAAATAGGATTGTCCAAGTTATTATTGAATAATAACTTGTATAGTTGTATGCAACTATACATATTAATCCAAGTATTGTTACATTCCTTAGTCCTGTACTCCTATTTTTATTTATAATTTCGGGGCGCGTAATTGGCATTTTTAAATTTATTACTGGAGCTTGATTCCATATGCAAAATATGCTTAGAAAAATTAAGATACAATTACTTAGAAAACTAAGATTACATTGCAAACTTAAAATCAATATTCCAGTTATAGATAGCATTGTAGTTAAAAAACATTTAATTTGAGTCTCTTCGTGATACCCTCCAATAAAAGGCTTAACTGAACACATTACTACTTGAATAATTATCATTTCTTTAAAATATCCGAATAAAGAAAAAATAATTATTGCTGAAACAATTTTTATCGATTCAAATAAAATAGTCACTAAAGCATATTCCATTTGTTCGAGTTCATCTTTACTATAATTTTCATTAGTTGCTATACTTTTTATAATTTTCTTCGAAACACTTTTTACCATTTTTATCTCTCTTTTATATATTTTTCTAGTTTATATATAGTATACCTCCTTATTTGTTAATTTTCAACATATTTGTTGTGTTTTTATGTTCTCTGTATACGTTTTATATTAATGGACTATATTTAAAATTTAATTAATTATAAAATGAAAAGATATCCTTTTAATTTGTTATTATAAGGATATCTTCTTATTTTACAATTATATTATTCAATTGGTAAAACTATTTTAAATTCAGTTGCAGTATCCGTGCTTTTAACACGAATTTTCCCATTATTACTTTCTACTAAATCTTTTACAATACTTAACCCATATCCATGGCTTTTATCATCATTATCTTTAGTTGTAAATCCTATTTTAAAAATATCTGTCAAATAATACTCTTCTATTTTAGGTCCATTATTCTGTATTTTTATTACTGCATTGCCTAAATATTCATAGCTTTTTGCAATTATTATTCCTTGACCATCCATTGCTTTAATTGCATTATTTACTATATTAGATATGACTCTATAAAATTCCATTTCATTCATAGTTATTAAACTGAAATCACATTTTTCTTCTATTATTACATGTATTCCTTTATCTATAGCAGGCTTTAAAGCAAGTGATAACAATGAATTTTTATTTTTATTAACTTCTACAGCTGTTGGTGTAGATTCATTATTATTTATAATATTTTTTAAAGATATTTTCAAATCATCAACTCTTTCCATAAGGCAAAGACCATATAAATATGAAATTTGTGCACCATAATCATGTTTGATTTTGCTAAGCTCATTATTTTTAATTTCTAGAACTTCATTTAATTTATATATTTGCTCTGATTTCTGATGAGCCTTCCAAAAATATACCAAAATGCCTAGAAAAAATATTAAAAACATTAAGTATATAATATTTTTTATTAATTGAGTTTTATATCCCATAGTCAATAAATAAAAAGTTACTGTAAAATCCATAGCAAAACTAATTATCAATAAGTAAATTAATAAACCTTCATTTACTATGAATTTATATACTTGTTCTATTTTTTTTATATATTGCAAACACAAAAACATTAATATATATTCTGGAATATATATTATAAAACTCGCCTCATAATCTACATATTCAATTGGTAAAAGTCCTTTTACATACTCAAAAATTATATTTCCAAATATAATAGAATAAATTCCAATAATACAATATATTATCGTATGTGCTATTAATGCATTATTTATATTTTTCTTATATACAAAACATACTACCCCTAATGCTAGTATGTGAGTTGAAAACACTATCATTCCCGGGCTATTTCCAAATGCTCCTGTAAATAATGTTCCTATAAGCGTAAAAATCAATGTCATAAAAAGCAACTTCATTTTATCTATTCTTGGGTTTTTATCCACACAATAAATTAATACATATGCAAATGCTAGTGATTGTAATACTGAATTTATTCCATCTATAATAATCAATGCTAAATCCTCCCAATTTTCTTCATATTTATACTTTATCTTAAACACTTAACAGATTCAAGCTTTTTTTCTACTAATTTCTACAAAATATTGTTTTTCTAATAATGTAATCATTTAGCATAATCTAATCTTCCTAGATATCAACATTAAAAGGTAACATCATTCATAATATATTGATTAATTAACGATTTCTACTAATTTATTTTATGAACTTATTGTTGTGAACATTGAACAATGTTAATATAATATTGTTCATTAATTGAACTATATTGTAGAATTAAATTTAGGAGGATAGATTTATGGAAAACATGTCTTATTGGAAAGAAGTTTGGGAGAGAAAAGGAAATGGTAATACCAAGTCCTTGGAAGAATTGGATGGTTATGAAGATACTTCTGCTGATGTAAAAGAGATAGCAAGACAAATTGTTAAAGAATTAGATATTAAAGAAACTGATAAAGTATTAGAAGTAGCTTGTGGTGCTGGCGGATTAGCTCAATATATAAAATGTGGTGAATATGTTGGGGTAGATTATTCTTCTTCCCTTGTAAAAAGACACATAGAACTGCTTAACAATTCAGTTTTACATGGTGAAGCAAATAATTTAATTTTTAAGGATAAAACCTTCGATAAAGTAATTTGCTTTGGAGCATTTCATTATTTTCCAAATCAAGAGTATGCCAAGCAAGCAATTTCTGAATTAAAAAGAGTTGCTAAAGAAGCAATATTTATTGGAGATTTACCTCTAAGTTCACATAGAGATACTCATTTACTTTATGATAAAAAAGATTTTGACGGTTGGAAAGTCATGGATGGATACTATAATCCATGTAGATTCAATGTTTCTCTTAAATTACGTTAGATATATAATAAAGGTCTTAGGCATATTCCAGAAAATAATAAGTCAGCATGCTAGTCTATTTTGTCTCATGCTTCGTCAGTATGTTTACCTAATAAGCCCATTATGAGGCCAACATACCTTATTGCCTGCCTGACGCAAAATACACATCACATGATTGACTTGTTATTTTCTTTCATATGACTTATTAAATGCCTTATAAAATGCTTTATGTATTTTATAAGGCATTTAAATTATCTTGTTCCTGAAGATCCAAATCCCTTCTCGTTTCTTTCACTCTCTGACAATTCTGATGTTTCTATTATCTCAACTTTAAATACAGGCTTTATTACCATTTGAGCAATTTTCATTCCGTGTTCTATTTTAAAAATTTCATTACTGTGGTTGATTAAAATAACTCCAATTTCTCCTCTATACCCTTCATCTATCGTTCCTGGTGAGTTTAAGGTAGTTATTCCACTTTTTAAGGCTAAACCACTTCTTGGTCTTATTTGAGCTTCTGTATTTTTAGGTAACTCTATTTGTATTCCAGTATGTACTAGTCCTCTTTCTCCTGGATTTAAAATCAGTTCTTGCACTGCATATAAGTCTAAGCCTGCATCTCCTTCATGAGCATAATTAGGTATTACAGCCTTATCATTAATTTTTTTTATTTTCAATATATATTTTTCCACTTCAACACCCACTTTAAATTTTTATATTAATTATGATTATATCTTACCAATGCACAATTCACAATGCTAAATTCATGCTCTTAATGAGTCTCTATGAGTAATTCAAAAAATCAATTAAACATATGCAAAAAGGGAGTGTCGCAAAATGATTGATTTTCGATCAGGAGCGATGCTCCTTTTCGATTCAAAGAAAGAAATCTCCCCAAAATTGAAATATCAAATCAATTTTGGGGAGATTTCTGAATTTCAAGCGCACTCAAATAAGCCTACTTATTTCATTCCATAATTAGGCAGTAGATTTTAATTCATGAAGATGATTTTGGGTTCTTTCATTTTGTATTTTTAAATGCAATTTGTTAATGTTGTAGCCAAAACAAAGCAAAATAAATTCAGTTTTAACACTATTTTTTCCACGTGTTAAAAATCTATTGAATTCATAATCACTTTTTAGAACTCCAAATGCTCCTTCGACCTGAATAGATCTGTTCATTCTTAATTTAGTTCCAAATTCAGTTGTGATATTTCTATAAGATATTTCACGCTTTTCCACAAAAGTTTTTGAAACTTGCATCTTTCTATTTCCTTTTGCTTTCGTGCACTTCGATTTATGAGCACAGTTATCACAACTTTCACACTCATAGATAGTAGCCTCTGATTTGTATCCACTGGCGGATTTTCTATTAATAATAGAGGTCGGAATCAACTTTCTACCATTATGGCAAATATATAAATCTGATTCTGCATCATATTTCATGTTTTCACGTTTACTAATATCATTTTTAAAACTTCTTTTTTTCCACTTTTCATAAGTTTGTGGTTTTATATACGGAGTTTGATTGTTAGATTCTAAAAATAAATAGTTCTCCTCACTTTCGTAACCAGAATCTGCAATTACATTAAGATATTTATACCCAATTTTTTCTTGCATATTATTAAGCATAGGTATTAATGTTGCTATATCATTTCTATCATCAAATATTCCGACCCCGGTTACGTATTCACTTTCAACTGCGATTTGTGCATTATATGCAGGTTTCAATTGACCATTTCTCATATGGTCATCTTTCATACGCATAAAAGTTGCATCTGTATCAGTTTTAGAATAACTATTTCTTTTTGATAATATGTTTTTACTGAAATTATATTTTTCTTGTCTTTCTTTATATTCAAATAGTTGCTCTATCCATTTCTGAATTGCAGTTTTTCTTTTACCAATACCGTGAACAAACTCTATGTTTCTTTTATCTTTTTCATATAAAAGCCATTCGAGAATTTTATCAATATCATCTATCAATGTTTCTTTTTTAGCAATAAAGTCTCTCGATTCTTCAAGATTGATATTTTCAGCAAGAGTAAGAATCTTATCAAACATTTTTGTCTCATTTTTATAAATGGATTTCTTCCAAACAAAAGTATAACGATTGGCATTCGCTTCGATTTTAGTACCATCAATAAATACATTTTCAAATAATATTTCATTTTGACCTGCTAGATATTTAACTTGTTGATAAAATAAATCTTCAATTACTTCATTTGAAAGATATTCTTTACGGAATCTACTAATGGTAGCATGATCAGGTGCTTTATAGCCTTGAAGTAGCCACTTGAAATTTATATCTCTTTTGCATGCTTTCTCTATTTTTCTACTAGAATAAACATTTTGAGAATAAGCATACGATACTATTTTGAACATGATTTTTGGTTCCACTGCCGGTTTTCTTCCAACGGAAGAGTACGCCTGATACAACTTTGTATAATTTAATCCCTCCAATATATGGCTTAGCAAGCGGACTGAATCATCTTCTGGTATTAAGTTTTCTAAATTTAATGGTAATATAAGTTGATAATTATCATTAAATTGATTATAATTTTAATTGTATAATTTGGTTTTTAACATAATTTAATTATACTAAAAATGTGAATTCTTTTGAATTCACATTTTTTATTTTTTTTATAAAAAAATGAGCTGCCACAAAACTAACTACGTTAGTTTTGCAACAGCCCCCTTCTTATTTTATATACAATTCTTATGTTTATTTTGTGATACAAATCTTTTAATTTTATTGACTATCATTAGTCTCTGATTTCTATTAACACTATCAATTATTATCTCATTCCAATTTATATACTTAGGTTTTTCAAAATGTCTTTTATCTATAACTTCGATTATTCTATAACAGCCTTCTTCAACTTCTGAAAAAATAGCTTTCCCATCTTGATCTGTTATTTTAGATGTTACAAGAACTGGAGATAATCCATTTATTTTATATAAATTAATCTTTACACCTTGCAAATATTCATTTTCTGAGCATTCCAAGACTGATGTAACTATAATTTCTCCATTCTGAGCTTTATTATCTTCTTCCGATATTGGGGCTTTAACATTATCTATATATTTATTGTCAGCTTTAGAAATATTAGCATCCATAAAAAATTCCTCTTCATTAAACTTTTTCTCTATATAATATGAAGAAAAAACTTTTATGTGATTATGATTTTATTATTCTAAAAAAAGATTGGAATACCTATTTCTGCAAAACAATTTAATAAATTATAATCATTACAGGTAAACTCTTTTTTATTTACTGAAACAGATAGATATAGTACAGCTAAAATTTCACCATTGCATATTATTGGTGTTATACAAACAGATCTCCAATCAGGTATACCATAATGATTATAACTATCCATAATTTCCCAATCAATTAAGTATCTTCCCTTTTCCTCTTCAATGGTACTATAAATTAATTTAAAGTTGAATTTTTCAGCTACATACCAACCCTCCTTTGTTCTTTGCTTGCTATACACGTTAATTATTTTTTTATCTTTTACAATAAATACTGTAGCTGTTTCACATTCAATAACCTGCATAACTTTTAAAATAAATTTATAGATTTTTTGTTCTTTTTTATCTTTATATTTAATTATATTAGCAACCTCCTTTAGAATTGATGCTAAATTATAATCTTTTGTTGCACTTCCTGATAAAACTCCAGTTAAATCATTATTACTATTAGTGCTTATTCCATAATCTTTCTCCCAAAAAATAGATCTATTTTTTCCTTCATGCTTTGCTTTATATAAAGCTTGATCTGCTCTTTCTATTATTTCTTCATTATTTAATAATTCATGAGCACTCATTGCTATACCAATACTTATGGTAACTTTCCTTTTATCTCCTAAAATTTTAGCATTATCAATATTCATTCTAATTTTTTCTGCCATATTCATAGCCCTTTTTTTATTTACATTTGGTAAAAGTACTATAAATTCTTCGCCTCCATATCTTCCAATGATATCTCCCTTACCTATGCACTTTTTTACTTCCTTTGTTAACTTAACTAGAACTTCATCACCTGTTTGATGCCCATATTTATCATTTACGCCTTTAAAATCATCAATATCAAACATTATTACAGCAAATTCACTTTTTTCTAGTCTTGCACTATCTAACAAGAAAAGCAAAGCCTCTTCAAAATATTTTCTATTATATACTCCTGTAAGCTTATCTAATGTAGAACTTATAGTAAGGTTGTGCTTTTCTAATAAGAAAGTTAAAAAGGGCTTAAACATCTCTATTGTTTTTTTAGATTTAGCATTTATATAATTCACTGCATTATTAGAAATTAAAATTAATCTTGCATTAATTCGAGCACTACTATTTATGTCTTTTTCTCTATTTATAATTTTCATATACATGCAAGCTTTTATTCCATCCTTTAACACAGTATCATCTAATTGATAAAGTCTTGAATCATTATTGCAAATGAAAAATATATCTTCTTCTGAATCTAATTTTAATGAAAAATATCTATTTATCTCATTTTTATCACTAATCCTATATGTGCATATAACCTCATTTCCCCCTTCATTATTTTCGATAACAATCATGGCCTTATCTGCAAGTGTTAATCTTGCCATATATTTCATTACATTTTCTATATCACTTATAGTGTCGCTGGAAAATCTCTCGAATACTTTGTATATGTCACTTAAATCATTATAATAACATTTCTCGTATAAATTTTGCATTACATTGAAAATAGATTCATTGCCTAATATGTTTATTAAATCTAATTCATTTAAAATATCATTTATTTCTTCATTTTTTTTCACCAATTCAATCTTTTTTAATTCAATATTAATGTTTAAGTCATTATTTAAGCATTTTATAAATAACTTTCGAGTTTTTAGAAATTCACTATTGTTTACATATGATAATTTATCATTTTCTGATAATAAATTAATAGTATCTATATGCAAAGCTATAGATTCATAATAATAATTAATTGCGAGTTCATTACATTTAAGTTCACTATATTTTTTCCCAATCATAGTGTATAGATCTGCTTTAATTTCTTTATTATTTATAAATGCACATATTCTTAACGCTTTATTTATCAAAAAATTAGAATGGCTTTTATTTCTAAAATTGAATTCTAGATATATATACATTCCTTCCACATTATAATCCTTTGGATATCCTTTAAGCTTTAAAAATAGTTCTTTTGCAAAATTTTTATATCCAAATAATAGAATTCGCCTAATTGTACTTATTCTAATTTCACTTTCAGTATCTACATCTTCTAATTTTTTAATTTTGTCATTTAATTTAGCATATACAATTTTTATATCATCTTCATTTTTACACTTATATATCATAAGCTCATAATAATTACATATTATGGTTTTGTAATGGAAATTTTTGGTATCGAATAATAATGTATATATTCTTTTTAAATAATTATATGCCCCGTTATAATTATAAATTAATAAATTATATAGTGCATACGTATAATTAGAACTAATAACTTCCTCTTCTAATAACTTAATTCCATTCTGCATTTGCTTTGTTAAATGGTAATACTTTACTGATAAATTTATTTTTCCGAGTCTTATATACAATAAACAAAGTTCATTGCAAATACTAAAAGAATATGCATCTATACCTTCTTCTCTTTCTCTTTCTAATGCTTTTAATAAATATTCTTCTGCCTGAACATACTTTTTTTCTTGGTTATAAATCTTTGCAATATAAATCAAACTCAATATTTCTCTTTTATATACATTATATTTATTACTTAACTTCGTTATTTCTAGATATTGCTTTATAATTATCTCATTACTATCTCCTTCTTCTTTGCAGATAGATGCATACAACAATTTGCTAAATAATTCTCCATTAACATTGTTATTACTTGTAAATATCTGAATCGCATGTAAGCATATTCTTCTAGCTTCTTTATAGTTTTCTTCTTGAATATACATTCTTACAAGAGTAGTTGTTACCCATCCATACACATCTTCTTTTATGTTTCTTTCATTACATATAGTTAATGCCTTTTCTGCATTAATTAATGTTAACTGATGGTTATATTCTAGCCTATATTTTAATGCAAGTGCATAGTGATAATAAACTTCACCCTTAGGATAAAATCTGATATCTAATAATCTTCTCACACAATTTAAAGAATAATCTATTCCTGTATTCATATCTGTAATATCATTAATTTTTATAATTATCATTTCAAGCAAGGTGTATATTTTTATCTCCGATTCATCATTTTGTATTGCAAGTTGATTTGCCTTTTCAAAAAATTCATAACTCTTCTCATGATTTGATTTTTTTTGATAAAGTTTTGCAATATTTATAGCAACTTCACTTCCGCTTAAATTACTAGGATACATTAAAGCTCTTTTGTAATAAAATATTGATTTTGATAAATTTCCCAATACATCCTGTACTTTTGCATATTTTAGAGTATAGAAATGTGCCTTTTTATAACTGTTACCTCTTTCTAAATGAATTAAAAATTCTTCTATATAATAATCTGTTTCAAATAAAATCTCTTCAAATAAGATAGATGCTTTATAGTGCCTTTCTATTTTTTCTTGTTCACTCAATTTCAAATACAATATATTTCTCAATAAATTATTTGTAAATCCTACAAGTATACCTTGATCACTTATTTTATCTCCTAATACACCCTTTGATTTCAATTCTCCATAAACTTCTATATCTTCTAACTCTGTTATTATATATTTTAATATTATTTTTTCAGATAATGGAGTTTCAAAAATTGATAATCTTTTTAAAACACTAATTTCTTGCTTATTTAATGAAGAAATATTTGCTTCCAATTTTTTTTGTAACGTTTGAGGTATTAGTATATCTTTTTCTTTAATATCAGTTCTCCACTCACCAACAACTTCGTCAAAATATAATGTTTTGTTTTCATATAATTCTTTTATTACACCGCTTATATATTGTGGATTTCCTAAAGTTTCAGAATATATTTTTACTGTTAATTTATTAAGGTCTTCATTTGTATTAAGCATACTTTTAATCATTTTAGTCGTATTGTATTGATTAAAATAATTTATTTTATACTCTTCATATTGTTCTAATTCTTTAACATCTTTCATAAATGTCAAGAAGTCCTCATCATTACTACCTTCATTCATAGTAAATATTATCATCACATTTTCTAAATTTTTTCCCAAAAAAGCAATATATCTAATGAGTAATTTAAAGATTTCATTTGTGTCATTTAAATCATCTATTAATATAACAAAAGGCTTAGTCATAGTATATTCATTTATAAGCTTGCCAATTCTGTTAATTAACTGAAGCTTTTGTTTCTTTTCATTATTAATAGAATCCTTTTCAATCAAAATTGATATAAACTTTTTTATATAAATTTCATATTTATCTTTTAAATTCTTGTCTATCTTTCCATAAATATAATTTAGTAAATTATTATATTTATCCTTTTTACTTATATTTTTATTTATTAAATCCTTAGTATTTATGATATCTATAAAATATTTATTTTCTAGTTTATATTTAATTTCTTCTAAAAGCCTACTTTTTCCACTTCCATCTTCACCACTAAATCCTATGATTTTATAATTTTCTTTACTTTCTAGTATCTTTTGAAAGTTTTTTTCTACTATTTTTATTTCTTCTTCCATACCAATTATATCTAAATCAGTTTCAATTATATTCAATGCATCAGTAACAAATAATTTATAACTTGTTTGCATTTTGTTATTTATATCTTTTATAAAATGTTCAAGTGTAAACGATTGATTTATAGTATTTACTTGATTATATATTCTTTTTATATATTTCAATTCTTTTAACTCGCCCTTGAGTTCCTCTTCAACAAATATCTTATTGAATAATTTTATAACTTGTCCAATGTTATCTTTATTGTTGATTCCATCTTCTTTGGTTTCAATATTATAGTGGTAAGGTAATGAATTTACAGATGAATTTAATAAATTTAATTTATTTATTTCATTTTGTAGTAAATTTTTTATCTTAACCTTAATCTCATTTTTTACATTTGGAATTAATACTATGTCCTTAATTGTAATATCATCAAATATATAGCCTTGCATATTTAATGTATTAATCGCTGCACATATTTCCATAAATATATCTAATTTTTTATAAATACTGCATTTCTCAATGTACGTTTGAGTATCTATTCTAGATTGAATATATTCCATTAAATATCCATATTGAGGTTTATCTAATTTTATACCATTAAGACTATAAATTATTTCAATATTAATAATATTAATGACATTATCAAAATTTAAATTTCTAATAGTTTTAAATTTACTTAATAAATATTCTCTTGTTTTTTCATAAGTGAAATCATTTTTTAAAATACATAATACATATTTCTTATTCTTTTCTGAATCTATAACTATATAGCTAGAGAAGTTTTCCTCATTACTCATCTCATATTCTATTAGATACTTATTATTTACACTTCTCAATACTCATTCATCTCTTTTCCTTGTCAATCTTACCCTTATCAATCTAATTTGAATTATACCATATTTTATAATATCACTAAAGTATATTCTATTTAACGAAATATTAACCAACTAATATTTTTTCTTTAGAAACTTAATATTAAAATTTTTTGATATTTTTTTTGTTTTTGCACATAATATTTTTATACAAATTATTTATGAAGGTGATTATATGAATTTAAAATTTTTCAAAAGATATATTTCATTTATTTTAGTTGTACTTGCACTGATTAATATTCAAACATTTAATAATATATATGTTCATGCTAATGAAAAAAAAATAGTATATCTAACTTTTGATGATGGCCCTGCTGGAAAAGTTACTAAAGATGTATTAGATATATTAAAAAAAGAATCTGTTCCCTCAACATTTTTTCTAATCGGAAACCAAATTAAAGGTCAAGAAGATTTAATAAAAAGAATTTATAATGAAGGGCACGCTCTTGGTCTTCACAGTATGAGCCATAAAAAAAATTGTCTTTATTCCTCTAATGACTCATTTTTAAAAGAAATGCTTGATACTCAAGAAACAATAAATAATATAGTTGGCTTTAAACCAACTATATTAAGATTTCCTTTTGGTTGCAATAATAATTACTATAAACTTTCTCACTCCATGGTTAATTTACTTCATGAAAATAATTTTAAAATTTATGATTGGAATACCGATAGCGGTGATGGTGCAAATCCTAGCTCTAGCCCTGGTGTATTTATTAAAAATTCTAAAAGTGATAAAAATTCTGTATTATTGTTAATGCATTGTGCCTACATGAGCAAAAATTCTGTTAAGGCTCTACCTGATATAATTAAATATTATAAAGATAATGGATATGAATTTAAAGTAATCGATGAAAATACACCTGAAGAATTTCACTTTATAAAAAATCAATGAATTTATATATTATTTTAAAACAGAAAAATAGAAGACAAATTATTTGCCTTCTATTTTTCTTATTATTAAAAACTAATACTTCTTATGAATTTGCTTTTATTATTATTCGACTGCATAAGCTCCAGTAATTCCCACTGTTTTTTCCACAACCTTAAATAACATAATACCTATTATTACATTTAATACAGCTGTTGGTACAACTACAGTTGTAAATAAAAGTCCGAATTTTTCAAATGGTATTCCACCAAGCATCATTAATACTGTTAAGAAAATACTCCCACTTATCAATGTCCCTACTGGTAACAATAAAGTAATTTGTTTTAGCTTACTTGCTTTTTCTCTTAATGGAATTAATACTAAATACATAATATTAGAAGTTATAATTTTATCTATTATATTAGGTAATTGACCACCTGGAGTTTTAGTAGTTAGTGCTGCAAATACCCCTACTATAATTCCACATATTAATGTAGTTTTATAATCTTTATTATATACTATTATTATAAATAGAATTGCTAATGATAAATCCGGTTGCATTGGTACACCAAGTAGCGGTGTTAGTTGATGTAATATTGCCCCTATTGCTATTAAAATTGAATTTGTAATCATTCTTTTTGTATTCATTATAAAAATCCCCCTTATTAATATTTATTATTCTTTGTTTCTATGTTAAAATCACTTTCTTTCATAACATAACTATCACGCTCCAATATAAAAAATATAAAAAAACATAAAAAAAACCGTCCTATAATTAATAGGACGGATATTATCCGCGTTGCCACCTAGATTGCATAAAAATGCCTCTCATTTCAGATACAAACATATCTTATTCGCTATAACGTGCGACTTACGGCTAAACTACTCTCAAAAGATTTCATATCGCTCCTCAAAGGCCCATTCATCATTAACTTCCGTGCTGAAATCTCACTATCTTCAACTCTCTTTGACATTGTATCATGATTACTATCCCTTTTCTTAGGATTTATATTATACTGTTATATTATACTCACAAAACTAATTTGTCAACATTTTTATTGAAGTTCTTTCCCAATTATATTTTTTATGTTCTCAAACATTCTAGGTTTACTAAAATAGTACCCTTGAACAACATCACATAATATGGTTCTTAAATACTCAACTTGAGATTTATCTTCAACCCCTTCTGCAACTACTTCTATTCCTAATTGATGTGATAAATTAATTATATTTTCTACAATACATTTACTTTTAGGATTTCTCAATAAGTCAATTACAAAACTTCTATCAATCTTTAATACATCTATTGGTAACTTGGTTAAATAATTCAAAGAGGAATATCCAGTTCCAAAATCATCTAATGCTATACTTACACCTAACTTTTTAATTTCTTCAAGAATTTTCACATTCTTATCAAAAGATTTCATAAGCATACTTTCTGTAATCTCAACTTCAATATATTTAGGGTTGATTTTATATTTCTTAATTAAATTTTTAAATTCCGATAAGACAATATCTTCCCTAAGTTGCATTTCTGATAGATTAACTGCTATTTTAAAATTATCGTTACCTTCGTTTAAGAGACATTTGGTTTTTTTAAATACTTCTTCTAAAACAAAGCTCCCAATTGGAATTATCATTTTTGAACTTTCTGCTATGGGAATAAACTCTGACGGACTTACATTACCAAATTCATGACTTTCCCATCTAGCCAAAGCTTCAAATCCATTAACTAAAGAATCATCTAGGGATACTTTAGGTTGGAACATAACATATAATTCATTATTCTGTAGTGCAGTTCTTAGGCCCTTTTGTAAGCTATAAACTCTATTCAGCTCAACCGAAAGATCATCGTTAAAAAAATCACATTCATTCTTTCCATTCTTTTTAGCTTCATACATTGCTGCATCTGCATTCTTTAATAGTGTATTATAATCTATTCCATGATCAGGTGATAAAGCAATTCCAATACTTGCTGTTAAATAGATTTTTTTTTCATCTACTATAGTAGGTTCTTCAAAAGATTTAATTATAATATTGCATAAAATTATTACTTCATGTATATCTGTTATATCAGGCTTAAATAACAAGAAAGTGTCTCCACTATATCTTGATACTAATATATCATTTGTGACTGATTCTAATATGCTGTGACCAACTTCTTTTAATAATAAATCTCCAAAATCATGGCCAAAGGAGTCGTTTACATACTTAAAATTATCTAAATTAATTATTATCATAGCTGCTCTTGCGTTATTATCAACTACATCTTTTAATAAATTAGTCACTGTATTTTTAAAAAAATATTTATTAGGTAATTCTGTAATTCTATCACGTTGAATAATTGAATTTATTGTTTTATTTACAATTGACTTACTCCAATTATTCATCCAGGAATCTATATTATTATATTCCTCATTTGAATTTCCAAATAAATAACTTGTTCCAATAAAATAATATTTAGAATTATTTTGTATTACTTTCCCAATAAGAATACATTCAACAATATTGTCCTTAGTATCTGTAATTCTGTATATTTGTTGTACTTGTTCTCTATTAATATAACTTTTCCTTAAATCTTTAGTAAAAAAACGTAACATATTTTTTTTATCTTCTTCATGAACAAACTTCATGAATTCCTCTAGAGTTTGATCTTTCACATTATATTTTTCTATAACGTCTGTTATATTATCATCAACTATTAATTTAGATTCTGATGGTTTCCAAATTATAGTGATTCCATTAATATCTGATGAATTTAATATTTGTTTATAATCTAATTCAAGTTCTTTATTAATCATGCACCTACAATCCTTCATACTATCTATAATTTATTTTTCTTTATTTATATTTTTAGATTTCTTATCAGCTATTAATGATGATATTAAAGCTGCTGTTGCTGCCATAACAGTGATTATTTTTCCTGTCTTTTTTAAATTCATATAACATCACCCTCCTACTATTTTTTTAATTTCAAATTATTTAAATTGATTTTCTACTTGATTATAATTATATCCAATATCTTTTAATCTATTTATAACCTCTTCTTTTGTTAGTTCTAAATCGTAACAAAGAACATCTAATGAAGAACAGTTATCTCTTAACTTCATATTAATTATGCTTAATAATATATTAGGATCAATGATTTTTTTAGACTTATCCGTCATTTTTCGCTCTTCCTTTTTATCCATATATTTAATTACAATATAACATACATTCCCAAATTAATAAATACTTTTAATTTATCTTAATGCACAATCAAAAAAATAACAAGTCCATTTGCCAGATTATTTCCCATCATTCTATGTCGCCAAATGAAAAATATTCATGGTAACTCTAGACTTGTCATTTATTTTCATGTGCCTAAAATCATTCTTCATCATAAAAATCTAAGTAAGAATGTTTAGTTTTACCTTTTTGCCATCCTAATATACCATCCATGCTAACATTTTCTGCCGATTTAAATATTGACTTTTCTACACCATCAGAGTTTTCCTTTAAAGTCTTAATTAAAGCCTTTATCTCATATCTCTTATTGCCTATTTTCTCCGCTGCAACCATACATGCACAATTTAATGGCCATATACCACTATTATTTATAAAGTTCTTTATATAATCCTCTTCAATATAATACATAGGTCTTATTAATTCTAAATTTTCAAAGTTTTTCGATTTAAATTTAGGTAACATGGTTTTGAAATTACCTGCATATAATACATTCAACATTGTTGTTTCAATTACATCATTATAATGATGTCCCAGTGCAAGCTTATTACATCCAAATTCCTGCGCCTTTGCATAAAGTGAACCTCTTCTCATTCTTGCACATAAGTAGCAAGGATAATCATTAGCCATTTTATCAACTACATCAAAAATACTAGACTCATATATATGAATTGGAATATTTAGATATTCACAGTTTTCTATTAATAACTTCTTTATATCTGGATGATATCCTGGATCCATAGCTAGAAATACCACTTCAAAATTAACTTGACCATATTTTTGTAATTCCTGAAATAGCTTTGCCATAAGTATGCTATCTTTCCCACCTGATACACCAACAGCAATTTTATCTCCTTCTTCAATTAAATTATAAGCTTTAATTGCTTTAATAAATTTTACCCAGATTTCTTTTCTATAGTCCTTAATAATACTTCTTTCAATATCTTTTAATGGCTTTTTTTCTCCATCTGGCATAATTATTGGGCAACCTTTTCCTGCAATTGTACTCATTACTCTACGTCTCCTATCTTAATGATATTTATATCAGCACTACAAATAGTAATTTCAATTTAATATATCTTTCTTTAAAGATTTTATAATGAACCCATGAGATTTACAAGTATTTTTATTGTTTAGTTTTCATGATAAGTTACTATTACCATTTTACAAAATTAATTTATATGTACATATATTTTTATAAATATTAAAAGTAATTTTTCCTTTAAATATCTAAACTTTACAGAATACATTTTAGATTTTTATTTTAAACTCTTATTATTTTCTTATTTTTATATAAAGAAACGTTAAACCTACTATAATATTTAAAATTCTCATTTATAATTAATATTAATGAGATTCGTAAGCTAATTAACAAATAATAAGAATATGGATGGTGATTATAATGATTGAAAAGAAAATATTATATAAAGATGTTTCAAGAAGAAAAATTTCTGGTGTCCTTGCAGGATTTTCTGATTATATTAATGGTGATGTTACTTTAATTAGAGTACTATTTATATTATTAAGTATAGCCTTTGTCCCAATTCCTATTATTATTTATTTTATATGTGCACTTGTAATGCCTGATAAACAAGATATATTTAATAATCCTAATCAATATTAAATAGAAAAAAATGTTCAACAAAATTTTTCGAAATAATTTTGTTGAACATTTTTTTTTATGTGATAAAATACTATTTGTCGGTATTCCTTTGGAAGCTGAACGGAAATTAATATATTATTATAGATTTTTCCGAATTATATCCACTATTACGGAATAAGAACGGAGGTATTTTATGGAAAGAAATTATATTAAACCAAGATTCTCAGTAAGACAAATGACAATGGTTGGAATGCTTTCTGCAATTTCAATTTTTTTAGGGCTAACAGGCCTCGGATTTATTCCAATTCCACCTGTAAGAGCTACTATAATGCATATTCCGGTCATTATAGGTTCAATTGTTGAAGGTCCCATTGTTGGAACTTTAGTTGGATTAGTCTTTGGATTATTTTCAATGTATCAAAATATCACAGCACCCGGCCCTACATCATTTATTTTTTGGAATCCTATAATAGCATTAGTTCCTAGAATCTTAATTGGACTTGTAGCCTATTATGTGTACATGCTAACTAAGAAAATT
The DNA here is from genome assembly GCF_019977655.1 of Clostridium gelidum. Classification (NCBI taxonomy): domain Bacteria; kingdom Bacillati; phylum Bacillota; class Clostridia; order Eubacteriales; family Clostridiaceae; genus Clostridium; species Clostridium gelidum. Next base: position 1,052,598 of record NZ_AP024849.1, on the reverse strand, counting down.
ATTAAAAATCAAAGTATTAGCATTGCTGTAGCTTCAATATGTGCTACTTTAATTAATACTATAGGTGTTTTAGGTTTAACCTATGTCTTTTATTTAGAAAAATATTCAGCTATTCTTGGAATAAACCCTAACACAGCTGGACTTGCAATTGCAACAATCGGAGTTACAAATGGAATTCCTGAAGCTATAGTAAGTGCTGTAATTTCAGTTCCTGTCATAGTTGCAATTTTTAAAATAAAATAATAATAACTTTATAAAAACGGGGCTATGCCACGTTTTTATTTATAATTAACAGTTATATCCTTGTTGTTATTAATAAGTTCCGTATTGTGATCCACACTCTTTTTTAATGTGCGCGTTTTTTTAGATGTGAGTATTTTTTTGTAGGAGAATAAGTTCTTGGTTGTGCTGACGCACTTTTTTTATAGGTGTATATTTTAATAAATCTTCCAACTTTATTTCTTGAATATTTAATTCAGTTATAATATAATGTGTATAAAATCAAATAAATTTAATTATTAACTTTACTTTAGGAATTTTGTTTTTAATTAAATATTGAAATTATTTTTTTATTTTCATAATGAGTGATTGCTCACTTCATTTTTAGAAAGGAGTAAACTTATGCAAAACATGACTAATAAAATCACTAAAAATTCTCCTTGCATCAAAATAGAACATGTCAATAAATCCTTTGGCAAAAAACAAGTCCTTTTTGATATTTCATTAAATGTATCCTATTCTGAAATTTTAGGATTACTTGGACCATCTGGCTCTGGCAAATCAACTATTGTAAAGATGATTGCTGGAATTGATTTTCCGACCGGCGGAGATTTATATTTGTTAGATGAAAAAATGCCCAAACTTTCAATGCTTGATAAAATAGGTTATATGGCACAATCTGATGCCTTATATGATGAACTTACTGCTGAAGAAAATATAAAATTCTTTTCTTCTATGTACAAGCTTTCAAAGTCTAAACAAAAGCAAAGAATTTCTGAAGTCATGGAACTAGTAAATCTATCTGCTCATTTGAAAAAACAAGTAAAACAATATTCTGGTGGTATGAAACGCCGTTTATCACTTGCAATTGCACTTGTACACGAACCTCCTATATTAATATTAGATGAACCCACTGTTGGAATTGATCCTGTTCTTCGTAAATCCATTTGGGAAGAATTATATAAGTTAAAGAATAATGGCACCACTATTATAATTACTACCCATGTAATGGATGAAGCCGATAAATGTAACACACTTGGAATGATTCGTAATGGTAAATTGATTGCTATAGGCTCTCCTGATGAAATCAAACTTGCTTCCGGTTCAAATACTATTGAAGAAGCCTTTTTGTACTATGGAGGTGAATCAAAATGAGAATTAAAGCAATTATGATTAGAATTTTACTTCAACTTGCTCACGATAAAAGAACTATTGGCTTAATGATTTTAGCTCCAATATTAGTGCTTACATTAATGTCTTTTATCTTTGACGGCTCCAATTATCATCCAAAGATTGGAATAATAAATGCTCCATTAAACTTTGTGAACAAATTAGAAGATAATGATGCCAAAGTAATTAGATATACTGAAAATGACGGATATCTTATACTCAAATCCTCTGAAATTGATGCACTTATTAATTTTGAAGGTGGCATTCCTAAAATAGCACTTGAAGGAAGTGATCCTAGTAAAAATCAAGCTGTTATTAATCTTACACAAAAGGCCCTTTCTCTTTCAGGATTAACTCCAACTGTGAAACCAGATATAACTTATTTATATGGTTATGAAGATATGGCATCCTTTGATAATTTTGGTCCTATACTTATTGGATTTTTTGTATTCTTTTTTGTATTTTTAATAGCTGGAGTAGCGTTTTTAAAAGAACGTACTACTGGAACATTAGAAAGGATCCTTGCTACACCACTTAGAAGATGGGAAATTGTTATTGGTTATCTTCTTGGGTTCGGAGTTTTTACTATAATACAATCTGCTCTTATCGCATGGTTTTCAATTAATATTCTTGATATTATGATGATAGGTTCATTTTATTTAGTACTCTTTATAACTATCCTTACAGCATTAGTTGCTCTTACTATTGGAACCTTTATCTCAGCTTTTGCAAATAATGAACTGCAAGTAATTCAGTTTATACCAATAATTGTTGTACCACAAATATTTTTTTCAGGTCTCTTTGACTTGAGTACTATGCCTCCTTGGCTTCAATCCTTTGGACATTTTATGCCTTTATGGTATTCTGCTGATGCTCTTAGAAATATTATGATACGAGGTAAAGGCTTTAGTGATATTCTATTTGATGCCTTTATTTTAATATTAATATGCATAATCTTTACAATTGCTAATATTTTAGCTTTGAAAAAATATCGAAAAATTTAATCAAAAATACGAGGTGATAAAATTGAAATCAACAAAATCTTTAAAAGATATTATAAACGCAAGCAATATGGATAGTGATATGACTGAGAAACAAATAAATATACTTAGTGCAGCTATAGAACTTTTTTCAGAGAAAGGTTATGAAGCTACAGCTACTAGTGAAATTGCTAAAAAAGCTCAAGTCGCAGAAGGAACTATCTTTAGATATTATAAAACTAAAAAGGAACTTTTATTTGCTATTCCAAAGGCACTATCTAAAGTTTCCTTATTTGAAATTTTCCTCGAAGATTTTAATGAAATTTTAAATGATGAACATGATAATTTTGAGGATTTCTTAAGAAAAATAATCATGAATAGAAAAAAATTTGTCTCTGAAACAGCTCCTATTTTAAAAGTAATAATTCAAGAAGTTCCCTTTCACCCTGAACTTAGAAGTAAAATTTTAAATACAGTTATTTTTCCGTCTACTGAAAATGGTATTTCTATTATTGAAAAATTTAAATTAAAGAACCAAATTGTTGATATGCCAAGTACTACTATTATAAATTTAATAATTACTTCTATCTTTGGTTACCTTTTTGTGCACTATATAGCTTTGCCTGAATTACCAGAAAATGAACAAGATTTAGAGTATTTAATTCAATATATTTTAAACGGAATTGGTCAAAATAGCACTCTAAAAAATACTCCGAGATAAAAAAAGCAGCTATGCACATATAAAAAGAGCAGCTATGATGCAATCCGGAACTTTTCTGCAACCAAGAACTTTTCTCCTCTAAAAATTTTATGTAGCAAAATTGATGAACACTGAATAATTAATGGCGAATGGTTAAGGAGTGATTATATGAAAAAATTATTTATGTGCAGCTTGCTTATTTTGTTTACGACTACTGGCTGCTCTTCAAATTCTAATATACTAACTTTAAAGGGAGATATTCAAAATAACATTATATCAGCAACCTCTACTATTTCTGGAAAAATTACAGAAATGAAAAAGAATCAAGGAGAAGTAGTCAAAAAAGGTGATACTATTGCTATTGTGGATAATACTAATCAAAAATATGTTGTTGATCAAATGCAGGCAGCTTTAAATATAAAGAAGGCTAAACTTGAGGAATTACAAATAGGAACTAGGCCTGAACAAATAGAACAAGCTGAAGCTCAAGTTCGTGCCAGCAAGGCTCAATTAGATCTTTTAACCTCTGGTAATAGAAATGAACAAATAGAAGTAGCTAAAAATGAAGCTTCAATTGCACAAGATGCTGTAAATTCAGCACAATCAACATATGATTATGTAAATACTCAATATAAGAATACAGCTCAACTATATGAAAGTGATGCAGTATCAAAAAGTGTTTTAGATGATGCAAAACTAAAATTAGATACAACAACAACGCAGCTTTCCTCTGCTAAATATAAGTTTGAAAGTGCTAAACAACAATTTCAATTATTAGAAGAAGGCTCAACTTCTCAAGCCATTGATGCTGCTAAAGCAAACTATGATGCTGCAAACGCTCAATTAAGTTTGCTTAAGAATGGCTCTACAAAGCAGGCTATTGCTGTTGCCCAAGCTGATTTAGACCAAGCTACTGCTCAATTAAACCAAGCTCAAAATACTTTAAATAATTGTAATATTACTGCTTTAAATGATGGAACCATAATAAGTAAGAATTTGGAATTGGGGGATGTAGTTAATATTGGAAGCGACATTGCTGATATAGCTATTTCAAATGATGTATATGTTCTCTGCTATATACCAGATGAATACTTAGATAAAATCACCTATAATCAATCATTAAATGTAACAACATTAAATAATGAAACCCAATCAGGTTCTATTAATTATATTGCCTTAAAGCATGAATATACACCAAAAGACAAGCAATCAACTTCTGATAGTAAACATATGGCTACTAAAATTAAAGTTGCTATAGATAGTAAAAATGGTTCATTAAAATCTGGAATGACCGCTGAAGTTCACGTTCCTTTAAAATAATATAAAACCATGCATTTACAAGGAATATTCCCTATAATGCATGGTTTTGTCATATTAAAATTTTTTTTAAGTTCCACAGTCCATTTAATCTTTTATGATTTCATTGGTAATGGAACTGGTGTTATAAGCATTTCATCGTCTACTCCATGAATTCTGACCTTTGAACCATAATTTAATTCACCTTTTATTATCATTCTAGCAAGCTTATTTTCTAATGTATTTTGTATATATCTCTTAAGCGGTCTTGCTCCATAAACTACATCATAACCTTCTCTTGCCATTATTTTCTTAGCTTCATCTGTAACTTCTATTTCTATATTCTTATCTTTCAATCTCTTTCCTACATCTCCTAAGAATATATCAATTATCTTTTTAATTCCAATTTCCGACAATGGTTTGAACATTATAATATCATCAACTCTATTTAAGAATTCTGGTTTAAACCTTGATTTTAATACATTAATCACTTTGTTTTTTATATCATCATCAACATGCTCCTCATTTTTGTTTTCTAACAGATACTCACTTCCAATATTTGAAGTCATAATTATTATTGTATTTTTAAAATCTACTGTCTTGCCCTTATTGTCTGTTAATCTACCATCATCAAGTATTTGAAGAAATATATTAAATACATCTTCATGGGCTTTTTCAATTTCATCAAAAAGAATTACACTATACGGATTTCTTCTTACAGCTTCTGTTAATTGACCACCTTCATCATATCCAACATATCCTGGAGGTGCTCCAACTAATCTTGATACTGAATGTTTTTCCATATATTCTGACATATCAATACGAATAATATTTTCTTCAGAATCAAATAGATTTCTAGCTAATGTCTTAGCTAATTCTGTTTTACCAACTCCTGTAGGGCCTAAAAATATAAATGATCCTATAGGTTTATTAATATCTTTAAGTCCAGCTCTAGCCCTAAGTATTGCATTAGTTACAGCTTCAATTGCTTCTTCTTGACCTATTACTCTCCTTCCCATATCATCTTCTAATCTTAAAAGTTTTTCTCTTTCACCTTCAATTAGATTAGTTACTGGGATTCCTGTCCATTTAGAAAGTATTTCTGATACTTCTGCTTCTGTAACTTCTTCTTTTAATAAAGCACCTTCGTAATTTTCCTTTACTTCAAGTTCCTTTTGTTTAATTTCTTCTTCTAATGCTGGTATTTTACTATATTGAATCTCTGCTACTTTATTGTAATCAAAGTTTCTTTGTGCGATTTCTATTTCTCCTCTTGCTTCATCTAACTCACTTTTTAAAGTTTTTATGGCTGTAATATGTTCTTTTTCTTTTGTATATTTTGCGGTCATTTCATCATTTTTTTCTTTTAATTCAGCAAGTTCTTTTTCAAGATCGCCTAACCTATTTTTTGACCCTTCATCTTTTTCTTTAGACAAAGCTTCTTTTTCTATTTCTAATTTAAAAATCGTTCTTCTTATAACATCAAGTTCTGTTGGAAGTGAATCAATTTCTGATCTTATCATAGCGCCAGCTTCATCAATTAAATCAATTGCTTTATCAGGCAAAAATCTACCTTGAATATATCTATCAGAAAGTTTTGCAGCTGCGACTATAGCCGAATCGTGAATTCTTATTCCATGATGAATTTCAAATCTTTCTTTTAATCCTCTGAGTATTGCTATTGTATCATCAACTGTAGGCTCATCTATGATTACAGGTTGGAATCTTCTCTCTAATGCTTTATCTTTTTCAATATATTGTCTATATTCATCAAAAGTCGTAGCACCAATACAGTGAAGTTCACCTCTAGCAAGTAATGGCTTTATTAAGTTTCCAGCATCCATAGCACCCTCAGCCTTACCTGCTCCAACAATAGTATGAATTTCATCTATAAATAATAGTATTCTTCCTTCACTACTTTGAACTTCTTTTAAAACTGCTTTTAATCTTTCTTCAAATTCACCTCTATATTTAGCTCCAGCAATTAGTGATCCCATATCAAGTGAAAATATAATTTTATCTTTCAATCCTTCTGGAACATCACCTCTAACTATTCTTTCAGCTAAACCTTCAATTATTGCTGTTTTACCAACACCAGGTTCACCTATTAATACTGGATTATTCTTTGTCCTTCTAGAAAGAATCCTTATTGTTCTCCTTATTTCTTCATCTCTACCTATAACAGGATCAAGCTTATGCTTTTTAGCAAGATCAACTAAGTTTGTTCCATACTTAGCTAAAGCGTCATATGTCCCCTCTGGATCTTGAGTTTCAACTCTTTGACTTCCTCTAACCTCCGACAAAACTTTCAAAAAACTATCCTTGGTTACATTATATTGTTTTAATATCTTAGAAACTTGACTATTTTTATCTACTTCCATAATAGCTAACATTAAATGTTCAACACTAACATATGAATCTTCAAATTGCTTTGAAATTTCTTCAGCTTTAATTAATACTTCGTCTACTTTTCTAGTTATATATACATTACCAACACCTTCGCCTAAAACCTTTGGCATTGAATCTAGTTCTTTATTTATTAAATCTTTTATACTCTTTATTGAGATACCCATCTTAGTGAAAATATTTGGTACCAATCCATCATCTTGTTCCACAAGAGCAGAAAAAAGATGCATTAAATCAATTTGTTGATGATTAAATTTAACTGCTGTGACATTTGCATCATTTAATGCTTGTTGTACTCTTAATGTCATTTTATCAATATTCATACTTGTTCCTCCTCACATTTATAGCTCTATTTACTTTTTTATTAAGCTCTTGGTTATGCTTAATGAGTCCTTAATTATATAATAATACATAGGTCAAAGAAAGTCAAAGTGTATTTGACTTTTATATATAATTTTTTATTAATTAATATGTATTTTATAAATTACATATTAATTTCATATATATATAAACTCCTGTTTAAAAACTTGTTGTTTTGTAGTAAAATGTTAGTATAATTATCTATTTGCTTTCCATTTTTAAATTATTATAGATTGAAAATACTAAACTTTTTAAAAGAGGTGATTTTATGAAAATAAATTCTATTATTAAACAAAGTTTTCATACTATTAATGTGAATGATCCAATAGATAAAGCTCTAGATATGATGGATAAATTTGATATTAATGGTATGCCAGTAGTAAATGACAAAGACGCCTTAGTCGGAATGATTGTTAAAGCTGATATATATAGATTTATGATTCACCCTGGTCATTATGTTAGTTGCCCTGTTGAATGGGTTATGTCTAAAGAAGTAATACTTGCTCAATCTGATGAAGATTTATTGGTTGTAGCTAATAGATTACGAAAAAATGATATTATCTCTATGCCTATAGTTGAAAATGATAATATTGTAGGTGTCATAAGTATTGAAGATTTATTAGATTATTTTATCAATATAGATTAAAGACTTTAGGCACAATCAAAACATGAATAAAAAAAATAGAAGGATACTTGTTTTTACTTTTTCAAACAAATATCCTTCTATTTTCATATCTTCTTATTTAGCTTAGTAGTTACTATATTTTCTTATCTACTGCCAATGCTAAATTAAAATACTTTAATGAATCTGTAGCCATTCCAAGGTTATAATAAAGATTTCCCATATCTATATATCTATTTTTTCTTTCATCTCTTGTACCAAATTTAAATAATGAATCTAACGATAAATTCATATATTTTTCTGCTTCAGCATACTTGTCCATTTTTTGAAGAATCATTCCTTTTAGGTAATATGATTTTTCAATTAGCTTTATATTGTCTGTAATAATCGCCATATTTAATGCTTCTTCTGTAATTTTATAAGCTATTTCATATTCTACATTATCAATTAATATTCTAGTACAATAATTTAAGAATTCTACATTTTTTTCTATATTGTCTTGTGGGAATATTTTAATTCCATTTTCTATTTCTGCAATTGCCTTTTCCTTTTCGCCTACCTCAAAATAATATTTTCCATAGTTTCCATGTGATAATGCTAATGAAATAGGATTATGTTTTTGATATTCAAATGCTTTCTTTTTATATTCCTCTGCATAATCTTTCTTCAACTTAATACATACAGTAGCATAAATATGATATATTTTACCTTTACTCTCATCTGTTTTAAGTTTATCAACATATCCTATAATGTCTGATAAAATACTATATGCTTCTTCTGTTTTTCCTAGATTCTGATAACCTAATGCTTCATTATAACCTATTAAGCAATATTCCGCTTTATCAAATTTTTCTTTCTTTTGTTGACACATTTCTCTAAGCTTACTGTAATATGATATAGCCTCTATATATTCTCCATTTTGTGAAAGATATATTGCCATATCTTTGAAATATGTAACTGTATTTTCTTCTGTATTATTTCTTTGAAATAAATCATAGTATTGAGAAACTATCAATTGAATATTTTCCGCCTTATTTTCTTCCACATAATAATAAAATAATATATGTATTAATTTAAATGCTAAATCATAGTATTTATATTTTAGTGCATAACTTAAATTATCTTTCAGCTTACTTTCCGAATCATTATCACATGAAATATTCTTTTTTATCGTTTCTAAATTATTTAATATTTGTTCATAAACATCTTCTATTAAATAATTAAAATCTATTTCAATTTTTTCTGATATATATTTAAGCAACTCCTTATCTGCCTTAATTTTGCCATTTTCTATACAACTCATTTTAGCAATAGAAATTTTATTTTCGCATAGTTGCTTTAATGTAATTCCTTTGAATATTCTAGCCCTTTTTATTTTTTCGCCAGTAGATAGTATTTCCAATTATATCACCCATTTACCTCTTAATTTTTTAATTTTTCTGCCTCATTAAATAATTGTATTCCTTGATTCAAATAGTATGAGGCTTCCTCTTCTTCCTTCTTATCTATAAAGTATTTTCCAACTCTCATAGCTAATTCACCGGCTTTAGCTAGTCTTCCACTATTTTTTGCCAACATATATGTATCAATTAATACGCTCTCTGCTTGTTCCATTTTTTCATCAATATTAAATATAGTATATTTAATTAATTTACATTCAATTTTTCTGTCAATATCATTTTCTTCAATACTGTTTTCAATATTTTTTAATAACTTACTACATTCTTCAGTATTTTTCAATTTTAAATGATTTTTACAAATATCTATCAATATATCATTTATATAGCCCACATGATTTTGAGCACTAACACTTTTTGATATTTCATAATGCTTAAGTGATTCTTCCAAATGCCCTAATTCATAGAATAATCTTCCTAAATTATGTTCTATATTAACTATACCTTTGTTATATTGTATTTTTTTATAAACTTCCAACGTTTTCTTTGAATACTTTATAGCATTTGGCAAATCACCCTTTTTATTAAAATCTTCAGCTAAACAAAATAAGTTTTTTGCATAATCCTCATCATTATATATTTGTTCAAATCTACTCTTTGCTAGATATGAATATTTTAATGCTAAATCTAACTCTTCTATATTATAATATGTTCTAGCCATATTATAATGTATTTCACCCATTAGAAAATCATCTACAATATTATTATCTAAATATACTTTTTCAGCTTGTTTCAAATAACTGCTAGCTGAATGATATGCTTTTAGTTCTAAAGCTACATTAGTTAAATGTAAAAAAGTTTTTATTATTTTTTCATAATTATTATTTTTAATAAAAATTACATTTGCCGACAAAAAAATCTTTTGTGCCATCGGAAAATCTGTCTTATACATATATGATTTTGCTGTTATGAAATATATAATTGCTTTTCTATATTCTAAGTTATATTTTTCACAATAATATAAAGCATTATCAATATATCTTTGTCCTTTTTCATAATCACCTTGCAATATACATGATTCTCCTACTTGTTCATAATAAAGACTAATTTTTTCTGCTTGGCTTTCTTCTGATTCCATTAAATATTCGACAGTTGTATTTAATGCATCTGCTAAATATTCTAATAAGTCAACTGAGGGGTTTGAGCGCCCCGATTCAACTAAGCTTATTTGTCCTGGAGTTATTCTGTCTTTAGCCAAATCTTTTAAGGTCATATTTAATTGTTTTCTTTTTCTTTTAATTTTTTCTCCTAATGATAGAATTTCCATTTCTTCAATCCTTCTCTATTCAACAAATTATTTAATTAAGTTAATATAATTTCCTTAATTATAACATAAATTCATAAAAAACTGCATAAAAATATAAATGCTCCCCAAATTTTATATAATTTAATTTTTTTATCCATTTTTACACTAAAAATTATAAGCTCAAAATATTTTCTTACATTATTTGTACATAAATTAAAAAGATATGAAATTAATTATTAAAAAATTTATTTCATATCTTCTCATATTAAATTAAATTCAAAATTTTATGAAAACGTTAATAAGACAATATTTATCTCATCCAATCTTGCATGCCACTATAAGTAGCTTCAGCCATATTTCTCATTTTTCTTCCTGCTCTTTTCATTGTTCTTTGAGTACTTCTGTCATACATTGGCATCATAGCCATTTCAACAGCTACTCCAATTAAAATTCCTGCCATCATTCCTTTTGAAAATCTTTGCATAATTAACACCTCTTTAATATTAATTTATTTTCTAAATATAGATTGTGCAGAAATTAAAAAGTTATCCAAGTTAATTTTTTCTACATTTATTATCTATTTCAAACTTAGGAATCTGAAAGAAAATAAATAATAACTAAATGTGCTAGTTATAAACATTCAAAAAATAATAATTCAGCATTCTAGGCAATTTTTTGCCTTATTTATTATGACTTAGTAAATATAAAATAAAGCTTTCTTTTTGCTTACTTAGTAGTTTTGAAATCACCTTTTTTCCTTCTTTGTAATTAGTTTTATATAAATTTACAATTTGTTCAAATCTAAATTCATCATCAATTTGATCATTTTCATTTGTTGTTTTATCAATTTCTATAACATCTATACTCTCATCAATAAATTTATTCTCACCACTTATTATTATATTATTAGCACAATTAGGCGCTATGCTTAAAATTTCAGCTTTCACTTCATTATTAGCAACTTCTATAATATTTTTATTAAGCCATTTTTGAACTATTTTATCAGAAGTTATGCCTAAACATTGCTTACATTTTTCATCCACAAGTTCGTTAAATAAATCTCCTGTATGACTGTCCACTTTAACAAATATAACTTCAATTCCAGAACTCATTAATTTTTGCATTTTATCATAATATTCCATAGATGACTCTTCTTTCCTATCCCAAGCACCAGTTGCATGATGTGCTATGCCTTCATAATCATGAAATAAAACTATCTTTGTCCTATTATTGCTTGAAGCATATTCAACAGCTCTAACAGCGCCCTTAAGCTCTCCTGCAACTTGTCTTACATTCTTTTCTGATGTATCCTTCGCAGCATTACTTTCTATGTATTCTACAACATTATTACTAACACAAACTACACCATAAGAATATCTTCCATCAGAAGAATTATAACTACCATCGACATAAGCATGAAGGCAATCTTTAGGATACTTGTTATCACTTTTTTTAAGCATTCTATTTCCTTCATTTAGATATGCCTTTGCATCATCAATACTTTCAAAGCTCTTATATTTAGCTCCTTTTACGCCTTTTACATATTTTAAACATTCGTCCCAAGTATTAACTATAATATTTTCTACTTTCTTATTGTTCTTAACATCAAATCCACATTGTATTGCATAAACTTTCTTTGCCATTGCTTTGTTCCTTTCTTCTTCAGATCCTTATTCATCTATATTATATCCAAATATCACAAGTTATTTTACAATGTAGACAATTCTCTCACTACATCACATAATTTACTTACATTTCTAGCCCCTGTAAAATCAACTAAATATTCAACTCCATTTTTTAATACTAAAAGTAACTCATTTTTACCTTGCCAATTTTCTATTATTATGGCTAATGGCACATCTGCAAGAACTTTGTTTAAAGCAAAAAATGCAACTCCAATATCATCAATTGCGCCTATAAATGGTATGCTACTCGGTATTATATCTGTAGGAATTGCTATGTATGCAATAGCTGCTGACATTATTAACTTAGTTTTCAAAGGTACTCTTTTATCTCTAAGTAATCTATAAATTAGAGAAATTACATCTGGTAATATAAATATATATTCTTTATATTCCTTAACGCTTCTTGGTAGCTTGTCCTCTAAAATCTCTCTTCCTCTAGAATAATTGTCTTGAGTCTTATTTACAATTTCTAATTCAGCTATATTGTCTTCATTTTCTTCCTTAACTTCTTCTGCTTCAACTTTCTTTATTAATTCTCCGGCTATTGAAATATTAACATTACTAGCTTCAACCCATAATTCTGATCTCTTCATAAAAATCTCGGTAATATTTAGCTCGACATAAGGCACACCTTTAAGTAACGTATTTATATTAATTATTACTTTATCCTTTTGGCTCTCTATTCCATATTCCTTGAATGCTTTTGCTAGCTGCTTTAGTGCAAAACTTCTTAGAATTCTAAAAATTCCAAGATTTAGAATTTTAGCTTTAACAATTCTAGCTACAATTATATTATGAGCACACTCGATTAATTCTACTTTTACAAAAAAATCTATCTTTATTCCCTTTTTAAGACTTCCTTCTAATATTATTCCATCTTCAATAAATACATTATTTAAAATCAATCCATCAACTTTAACAAACTCATTAATAATACTTAATATGTCACTCCCAACTAACTTAACATTAACCTCTGATATGTTCATAACTCATTCTCCTTTTAAGAAAAATTCTACTTTTTTATATTTAAACATCTTAATACTGTTGTTTACAATTAAAAACATTATTTGCCTAATTATAATTAAAAGTATACATTATTTTTATCAAATGATAAAGCTAAAGAAAAAATCCCTTACAAGCATTTGATGTACTTGTAAAGGATATTTTACCTAATTAAATTACATATATTTTTTATTCTATATTTCATTAAAATACTGGAATTACTGCTCCACTATATTCCTTTTCTATGAATGCTTTAACTTCTGGTGAAGTCAATGCTTTATATAAAGCTTGAATTTTTTCTTGTTTTTCATTACCTTCTTTTACAACAACTATATTTGCATAAGGCTTAGCAGCTTCTGAATTCTTATCTTCAATTATAATTGCATCTTTTGTTGGATTGAATTTAGCATCTATTGCATAGTTACCATTTATTACAGCTGCATCAACATCATCTATTGCTCTTGGAACTGCTGCCGCTTCTAATTCGCTAAACTTTAAGTTTTTTGAATTTCCACCATCTTGTATTATATCCTTTGGTGTAACTAATTCACCATCTTTAATTTTTATTATTCCCTTACCTGCGAGTAGTTTTAATGCTCTAGCTTCATTTGATGGATCATTAGGAATAGCAATTGTAGCTCCATCTTTAAGTTCATCTAGGCTCTTAATTTTCTTGGAATATAACCCCATTGGCTCTAAGTGAACAGCTCCTACTGAAACTAATTTAAATCCTTTTGATTCATTTTGTTCCTTCAAATAAGGCATGTGTTGGAAGAAATTCGCATCCAACGACCCCTCTGATACCGCAGTATTAGGTTGAACATAATCATTGAATTCAGTTATTTCTACTGTATATCCTTCTTTTTCAAGTAATGGTTTAGCTATTTCTACTATTTCCTTATGTGGTTTTGGTGTTACTCCAATTTTTATTACCTTGTCATTTTTAGAATCTTTACTTCCTGTATTAGTTCCAGACCCACAACCTACTAATCCGAGTGCCACTATTCCTGCTAAAACTACTGATAAAATTGATTTCTTTTTCATATTTTTTCCCCCTATTTTGATAATTTATTATAAAAATAATTTCCTAAAAATTGTAGTCCTTGTACTACTATAATTAAAATAATACACGTTACTATCATTACATCTGTTTGGAATCTTTGGTATCCATAGCTTATTGCAACTTGACCAAGTCCTCCACCTCCAATAGCCCCTGCCATTGCTGAATATCCAACAATACTTATTATTGTTAAAGTTATTCCTGACATTATTGAAGGAACTGCTTCTTTAAGCATGACCTTAAATATAATTTGAAGATTTGATGCTCCAAAAGATCTTGCTGCTTCAATCACACCTTTATCAACTTCTCTTAATGATGCTTCTATAACTCTTGCAACAAAAGGTGCTGCTGCAATTGTAAGTGGAACCATAGCTGCTTCTGTACCTATAGATTTGCCAGCAATTAATCTAGTTAAAGGTATAATTATTACCATCAATATAATAAATGGAAAACTTCTTAATGTATTAACTATAAAATCTAAAATATTATAAATAATTTTATTTGGCTTTAATCCATCATTGGCAGTAATTGTTAATATAATTGCAGGTATAAATCCTAAAATAACTGCAAAAGTAGTTGATACAAAAACCATTTCTAACGTTTCTATTAAAGCTTTTCCTATTATCTCATTCATTATTCAATCACCTCCAATAGAATATCCTTACTTTCAAGGTATTTTATAACCTTATCCTTATCTTCTTCTTTTATATTTATTACAAGTCCCCCTAGTATGTCCTCTCTAAATTTTTCAAGTTTTCCCCAAACTATTGAAAAATCTATTTCAAGTTCTCTAGCCATTTTAGTTATAAGTGCATTTTCTGAAGAATTGCTTGGAAAAAATAATTTAATATTAACTCCATCATCTGGTAACAGTTCATCTTCTTCCCCTAAAAACTTTTTTAATGAAGTTCCAGGTTTTAAAAATAAATCTTCTGCTTTTCCTTCTGCCTTTATTTCTCCTCCATCTAATAAAGCAACCCTTTCACAAACTTCTTTTATAACTTCCATTTGGTGGGTAACTACTACTATTGTTATACCTAATTCTTTATTGATTTTAGAAAGTAAGGCTAAAATATCTTTTGTTATTTTAGGATCTAATGCTGATGTTGCTTCATCACAAAGTAATATTTTAGGATCTAATGAAAGCGCTCTTGCTATGGCTACTCTTTGTTTCTGCCCTCCACTTAGTTCTGATGGCTTGCTTAATCTTTTGTCTTCTAACCCAACTAACTTAAGTAAATCTAACACCTTCTCTTCTATTTCACTTTTATTGTAGCCCCATATATCAAGAGGAAGTGCAATATTATCAAAAACATTTTTTCTTTTCATAAGATTAAAGTTTTGAAAAATCATTCCTAAATCTTTTCTAAATTCCCTAAGACTTCTACCTGTTAATGAAGAAACTTCTTTCCCCATTACATTAATAGATCCTCCATTATACGATTCAAGTCCATTTATACATCTAAGCAGTGTAGATTTCCCTGCTCCACTATGTCCTATTATCCCATAAATTTCGCCTTCTTTAATGCTTATTGATACATCTTTTATAACTTGTGTTTCACCAAAACTTTTAATTACGTTTTTAATTTCTATCAAAACACTTTTCCTCCTTTGACATTGTTTCCAGATAACTAAAATAAAAGCGCTAGAGAATAAATCTCTAGCGCTTAATACACTATACAAATTTATCTTCTCATCTGTCAGCTAAAGCTGCTGGAATTAGCACCATACAAATATCGATAAAATAACCAACATTTCGGTTGCCGGGTTTCACAGGGCCAGTCCCTCCACCACTCTTGATAAGATACACGATTATTTAATTTAGTTTCTGACATGATTATATAAGCATTTTTTTCATTTGTCAATATCTAAAAAATAACCATAAATTTCTCAATCCTTAGTATTGTCATCGGATTAGTTTTATTATATATACTTATTAATAATATTGCAAGTATTTTTATAAATTATTATGATTATCATAATTTATCTTAAGTTTTGCGTACAGAAACGTTATTTAAGCCTGAAAACTTCATCTCAATATTCTTGATTCCATATGTTTATATCAATTCCATTTCACATTAAAAACTTAATTTCATAGAAAAAGAGATGCTATTATATAGCACCTCTTAATCCTACAATACAATTTTTCTATTTTTTAAGCTATCCATTCTCCATTTGAGCCTAATGCGTATCCATCAGCTGTAATGGTATTGGAAGCCATTGAACCATCTCCGTTTAAGTAGTACCAATTGTTATTAGTATTTACCCAACAACCAGTAGACATACTTCCGTCATCATTTAGGAAATACCATTTTCCATCCACTTGATTCCACATTATTTGCATTACTCCTGTTGAATCCATTAGATACCATTTCCCATTGATTTCATTCCATCCACTAACAGCTTTTCCATCTTTCATATATTTCCAAGTTTGTCCTTCATTTTTCCAAGTTCCTATGCTACTTGTTACTTGATTAACCATTCTTTTAACATCTACATTTGATATTGTGTTTTTATCATTTTTATCTTTATTAGATTTACACCAATCTATAAAAGTATCTCTTATTACAACATGAGTATCATTTGCAATATTTAATCCACCGCATTTTCTAAATGCAGTAAATGAATCTCCACCTTGAGCTACAAAATCTGGAACTGCTACAGATAATCTTTCAGTATCATTAATTGCTGTTCCGTCTTCTCTTATTATAGACTTAACTCTTTGCCCCTCTGTAAGACTTGAGTCATAAGTAAACTTAATTCCAGATACTTGTAACCCCTTACTTTTATCTGCAACTGCTTGCTCTAAAACTTCTTTTAATTGAGCCTTTGTCATATTTAATTTATAAATTGTATTATCAAAAGGCATAAATTGCCACATTGTACCTACTGTAATATCGCCTTGTTGTATATCTATTCTAAGTCCTCCATTATTTTGAAAACCAACATCAGCATTAACTGCACTTCTTGTAATATCAGATGCCCAATTACCCAAAACTGATGAACCATATGGAGATTCATCTAATGTTCTTGTTAAAATTTTATCTTTATTATATCCTATAACTACCTTTGTCATTGGATCTATTTCCTTATTAGCCTCATCTACAATCTTATTAATAGAACTATCTGCTTGTGGATTACTAGCTTTATATCCATTCTCATTATCTAAAGCTATATAGCTAGCTGTAAGACTTGGTACATCGAATATAATTTTCTTGTCACTAGTGATTTTAAATTTAGCATCTATATATCCCTTACCATTAGAAGCTGCAATATAAACTGGAATATTAGTGGTTTTAGCTATTGTAGCAGTTTTAGTATGACTATGTCCGCCAAACACTGCATCTACATTTTTAAGATTATTGGCTAAATCAAATAATGGTCCTGTAGCATTATCACCTTTATCTCCCTCATGTACTAACGCTATTGTAACATCTGCCAATTTATCTTGCTTGATTTGTGCTGCAACCGAATTAATTTCATTTGCAAGGTCCTTAAATTCAAAATCTTTTACATATTTAGGTGTTACACTAGTTTCTGTTTCACGTGTTATTCCACCAATAATTGCAATTCTTAAGCCATCTTTAGTTATAATTTTATATGGTTCAAATACTCTCTTACCAGTTTCTTTACTATAAAGATTACTACAAACTATTGAATAAGTTGCATCTTTCATAGTTGTATTTATAGTTGTATCTAATCCCCAATCAAATTCATGATTTCCAAGGGTTGTTATTTCCATGCCAATTTGTGACATAACTTTTTGAACTGGAACCCCTTTCATAATGTTGGATACTGCAGAACCTTGATATAAATCTCCGCCCCCAAAAATTAGTGTTCTATCAGAATTAGATTTTTTTACATTACCTATTCTATCTGCTAAAACTCCTGCAACTGGATTTCCTGATGAATCTTTCAATGTTCCATGAAAATCTGTTATCTCAATAATATCAAAAGTTTTTTCATTCTCTGCAGCATATCCCATTACTGGAAAAGCTGTAAATAATGTAATTGCTAAAAACAAGCTAGTTAATAAAGCTATATTTTTTTTAGCTCTTAATAAGTTTTTCATTATAAATCCCCCCTAAATTGATTATTATCATGATATACATGAACTTTTTATAGGTCTAAACTACTTTTTTTGTGTATTACCTGTTACTATGTTCCAGTTATTTGAACATTCTGGTTTAATTTCTCCATGCTTTTGAATATAATTTGTCATCAAGCTTCTTACTTGTCCATCATCTCCAAGAGCTTTACCTGAGTCATAAGTTACAATGCTTGGATCAGTACTACTTAATCCTATAGCTTTCATGAAGCCTCCACCACCATTGTATCTATAGTTATTAATTGCAACTGTAAATTGATCTGAATCTTTTACTTCTATACCATTAACTTTTAAATTCTTTATTCTATTTCCTGAAATTACTTTTCCTGTTGTCTTATCAACTGTACATGCTGGTTGTGTTAAGTCTATATCATATGTGGTACCATATAATTGGTCCAAATTGTAATCCGGAACATTTAGTATTGAATCTTTAGCTACTGTTGTATTACCACCTGTTGTTTGAGCATAATATCTAGCCGAATATTCCATCCAATCTTTTACTTGCTTACCGCTCATCTTTACTCCATATAAGAAGTTTTCAAATACATAAACTGACATCATATTTTTAATTGTAATATCACCTTTTGGTATATATGCACTTGAACTTAAAGGAGCTGCAATTGATAATTGTGTACCTGCGCTTTCCTTTTGAACCTTATTAATTAACTCCATAATTGCTGTAGGATTATTTGTTTGTCCGCTTCCTGTAAATTCTCCAGTTGAAGTTCCAATCTTTGTGTCTACATATTTTAATGTTGTATCTTCATAAGGTTTAATTAAACTAACTATTTCTTGGTCTTCTGGTATAGTCTTATCAATATCAACATTCTTTGTTGCTATTCCAGAAAGCTTTCCATTAGCATCAATATTTATATCAACTTGTGCAAGACCTGTAGCTCCTTTAGTTGATTCAACTATTGGAACAATCTTACCTTCTGGGTTCTTTTTAGTTAAGTCATTTGTTTTTGTGTGAGCATGACCTGCAATAATTGCATCTATACCACTAACTTGTGTTGCTATTGCATTAACTTCATTTTCAGGCAACACATCTGCCGCAGTTTCTTGACCACTATGTGCTGAAACTATAACAACATCTGCACCCTTACTTTTTACTTCTTTAACCCATTTTTTTGCTTCATCTACAAGATCATTAAATTGTAAACCATCATAATGTTTTTTATCTTCCCAGCTAGGTATACATTTATTTTCTAATCCTATAACTGCAACCTTTACTTCTTTATCATTAACCTTAAAACTCTTTATTATATAAGGATCAACAAAATTTGTTGCATCTTTCTTATATATATTAGCTCCAAGTACTGATATTCCTTCTGACTTATAATCTTTAATTACTCTATTTAATACGTCTAAACCATAATTAAATTCATGATTACCTAATGTCCATGAGTCATATTTCATAGCACCCATTACTTTTGCTGTAGGATACTCTGTTTTTGTATCTAAAATGTCATAATAATATGAAAGTGGAGTTCCTTGAATAGTATCTCCATTGTCAATTAACATAACATTCTTATTATTTTGTCTTACACTTTTAACATATGATGAAACTTTAGCTAACCCTTGATCCTTTGCTGGTGCTTTCCCTGTTCCATAATCATAATTTAAAACTGTGCCGTGTACATCAGTAGTTGCAAGTAATGTTATAGTATTACTTCCATCTGCTGCATATCCCCTAACTGGAACAGCTGTAAATAATGTTATGGCTAAAGATAAGCTAGTTAAAAAAGCCATACTTTTTTTTGCTCTTAATAAATTTTTCATTATAATCCCCCTTATATTATCATGTTATAAATATGTTTCCATAATATGAATTGTATACCATTACTTCTTAAAATTCTATACTTTTTATATGTTTTTTGCTAATATTTCTATTGATTGTAAATATTCGTATAGCTATAAAAAAGTCTTGTATTCAAAATACTACCAAAATAATAACTTTAAATAAAAAACTACCTAGGAAATTATTTTCACAAATTTCCCAGGCAGTTTATTTTTTACATACGGCATATGAAAGAAAATAGTAAGTCTAATATAACACTATACTTTTGTGCATTAAATTTGTTTAACATTGAAATCCTAATGAAATTTTATTGGCTATTGATATTTCTCTTTCATTGCTCTATCTATATTTCTTTTCGCATCTTTTTCCAGCATAGAATCTCTCTTATCATAGTTTTTCTTACCTTTACATACTCCAAGTGCAACTTTAACCTTGCCTTCTTTTAAATAAAGTGATAATGGTATTAAAGTATACCCATCTTGAGATACTAAACCATCAAGTCTTTTTATTTGATCTTTATGAAGTAGTAATTTTCTTTCTCTTATAGGATCAACATTAAATATATTGCCTTGTTCATAAGGACTTATATGCATACCTTTTATAAATATTTCACCATTTGAAATATCTGCATAACACTCTTTAAGATTAACTCTACCTTTTCTTATAGATTTAACTTCGGTTCCAACTAACACTAGTCCAGTTTCCATTGCTTCTTCCACAAAATAATCATGTCTTGCTTTTCTATTTTCTGCTAAGGAATTTTCATTCTTTTTTCTTGCCATTTTAATCACCCACTTAATTCAGTTAACAGTTAACAATTAGCAGTTAACAGTTTATGTTAATAAAATTATATTACACCTATCTTTTTAAATCAACAAATGTATACTAAATAAAATAACAAACTGAAAATTAAATTTAGGTGGAGTATTAAAGTCCACCTAAAAGCTTCACTTTATTATTCTACTTCGTCTATTTCATTTTTTAATTTTTCTGTACTATTTTTTGGTATCTTTACTTCTTCGTCTTCATCTCTTTTAGGTTCTTGCGTAATTTTAAAGAATATTTCTCTATTTGCTATATCTACATTTACACATTCCACTTTTACTTTCGCTCCAAGTTTATAAATCTTCTTAGTTCTCTCACCCATTAAACTAAGGTTAGCTTCATTAAATATATAATAATCATCATCTAAATCAGTAATATGAACTAAACCTTCAATTGTATTTGGTAATTCAACAAATAGTCCAAAAGTTGTAACTGAAGATATAACTCCTTCAAATTCTTCTCCAATTTTATCTTCCATATATTCAGCTTTTTTAAGATCATCAACTTCTCTTTCCGCATCTTGCGCTTTTCTTTCCATTTCTGATGATTGCTTAGCTGCATACCCTACTATACTTTTCAATTTATTTATTCTCTTTTCATCTATCTCTCCATGCAAATGTTCTTTTATTATTCTATGAATTTGCAAGTCTGGATATCTTCTTATTGGAGAAGTAAAGTGACAATAATACTCTGCTGCAAGGCCAAAGTGACCAGTACATTCTGGTGCATATCTTGCTTGCATCATAGAACGTAGCAATAATGTACTTACAACAGTTTCTTCATTTTTTCCTTTAACTTGTTCTAGAACGTCTTGGAAACTCTTTGGACGTATTTCCTCTGTCCATTGAACTGTATATCCTAAATTATAAACAAATTCTTTAAACTTAGCCAATTTCTCCTCATTTGGATTCTCATGTATTCTATATACAAAAGGTACATGAGTCCCAAACATATGCTCTGCAACTGTTTCATTAGCAGCTAACATAAATTCTTCTATCATTCTATTAGATATTTCACGATCATAAGGTTTAATTTCAATTGGTTTTCCAAGGTCATTTAATGTTATTTTTGCTTCTGCTATTTCAAAATCAATAGCACCTCTTTTTGTTCTCTTTCTTCTTAATATACTACAAAGTTCTTCCATATTCTTAAAGTCGTCATAAAGATAATCATATCTCTTTATTAATTCCTCATCATTATCCTTTAAAATCTTTGTAACATCTGTATATGTCATTCTTTCATTAGTTTTAATAATAGATTCTACTATTTCATGTTCCACTATTTTTCCTTTAGGATCTATTTCCATAAAACAAGTTAATGTTAATCTATCTACTTTAGGATTCAAAGAACATATACCATTAGATAATTTTCTAGGTAACATTGGAACCACTCTATCTATTAAATAAACCGAAGTTGCTCTTTTTAATGCTTCTTTGTCTAGAGGGTTATTTTCTTTTACATAATTAGTTACATCCGCAATGTGAACCCCTAGTTTAAAGTTTCCATTGCTTAATTTTTCAATAGATACCGCGTCATCTAAATCCTTCGCATCTTCTCCATCTATTGTAACCATCTTTAAATCTCTTAAATCTCGTCTACCTTTATATTCTTTTTCATCTATTTCCTCGGAAATACCCTCAGCGAAATTCAACACTTTATCACTAAATTCTTCAGGAAGTCCAAGTTTCTTTATAATCATTAAGATATCTATTCCTCTATCGCCTTTTCTCCCTAGAACTTCCGTTATAACACCCTCTGCCTTTCTTTTTTCATCTGGCCATTTAGTTAATTTTACTGTAACAACATCTCCATCACTCGCACCATTTCTATCCTTCTTTGAAATAAACACATCTTTAGATAATCTAGTATCTTCTGAAACTACAAATCCGAAGTTCTGGCAATCTTGATATATACCTACTATATTAGTTGTATTTCTTTCAAGAACTTCAACTACTTCGCCTTCTCTTTTCTTTGTATTTGTATCTTCCCTAGTTACTTTAACAGATATTTTATCTCCATTCATAGCGCCATTCATAGCAGTACTTTGAATAAATACATCCTTTTGACCTTCTTCGTCTGGAATTAAAAATCCAAATCCCTTTGCATGTGCTTGAAGTTTTCCTATAACTAATCCTTCTTCTTCAACACTGCTCTCAGCTATCATATATTTATTTTTCTTTGTTCTCATAATAAGACCTTCATTTTCCATCACTTTTAAAGTCTTTTTAAAAGCATTATATTCATTTCTCTTTATATTAAATACAGCAACCAATTCTTCAATATCCATTGGTTTATACTCAGATTCTTTCATAAAATTTACTAAAGTTTTCTTAATTCCCATAATACTACCTCCATTATACAATTTACTATGTATTATTACTTTATATCTATATACTACCACATTAATGTTCTGCAACATAGATTTTATCTTATTATATTATTGACATATATATATTATTTTATGTACAACTATTATTTGTTGACTTTAAAATATTTATTTACAACTAGTTGAATTTTTAAACCACCCAACAAATTCGATATGCTCATCACGCAAAAAAGTGCCTCTCAATCAATTCTACCCATTGAGGCACAACATTTCATTTTTATAAATACTATTAAACAACAAAAAAAGCTACTTAAATAAAGTAGCTCAAATTTATTATTTTACTAAATTTAATACAATCGAATTTATTGCAAAAAGTGCCATAAACATAACTGTTAATCTTACAAGAATTACTTCTTTTGTTCTTGATTTATTTTTTGAAAAGAATGTTTCTTGTGTACTTCCTTGTATTAAACCACTTAAAGCATCAGATTTACTAGGTTGCATAAAAATTGATACAATAACACCTAATCCAAGTAACACCTCAAAGACTAATAATATATTTTGCATAGATAACACCTCCTAGAATGATCAATAACATCAATCTAAATAATATCACATTTGTCGATTCATTACAACTTTCTACAGTAAAAATTTCATTCTATTACAATGAAAACTTATATATATAAAAAATAGTTGATAATACATAACCTATACTATCAACTACATTTTTAAATTATTTTATTTTTTAATTAAATTCAACTGTAATGTAAAATCCCTCCTAAAAAGTTTCACTTTATCTGATGTCTAGTCGTTCTAAAGCTCTCATCCTTCGGATGATAGCTAAGAACGTCACAACCCTAGATAAGTTCAACTAAATTTAGCTGTAATGTAAAATTCCACCTAAAAAGTTTCACTTTATGTTAAAGAAAGCTTTCTTACCTCTATATTCAGCTACATCATCTAATTCTTCTTCTATTCTTAATAATTGATTATATTTTGCAACTCTTTCAGATCTAGCTGGTGCACCAGTCTTTATTTGACCTGCATTTACAGCTACAACTAAATCAGCTATTGTTGTATCTTCTGTTTCACCTGACCTATGAGAAACAACTGCTGTATATCCAGCTCTATTTGCCATTTCTATAGCATTCAAAGTTTCTGTTAATGTACCTATTTGATTTAACTTAATAAGAATCGAGTTAGCTACTCCAAGTTCAATACCCTTTTCAAGTCTTTCAGTATTAGTAACAAATAAATCATCACCAACTAACTGAATTTTCTTTCCTAGTCTTTCAGTAAGTAGTTTCCATCCATCCCAATCTTCCTCATCCATGCCATCTTCTATTGAAATAATTGGATATTTATCAACCCATTCTTCAAAGAAATCAACCATCTCAGCAGATGTTAATGTTCTTCCTTCATTTTCTAATACATACTTACCATCTTTATAATATTCTGATGAAGCTGCATCAATTGCAATAAATATTTCTTCACCTGCTTTATATCCAGCTTTTCCTATTGCTTCAATTATAACATCAAGTGCTTCTGCATTTGACTTTAAGTTTGGAGCAAATCCACCTTCATCACCAATACCAGTTGAATATCCTTTATCCTTTAAAATTTTCTTTAATGTGTGATAAACTTCAGCACACATTCTTACAGCTTCACTAAATGTTGGTGCTCCAGCTGGCATAATCATAAATTCTTGTAAATCTACAGAGTTATCAGCATGTGATCCTCCATTTATTATATTCATCATAGGAACTGGTAATACTTTTGCATTTACTCCGCCTATGTATCTATATAAAGGCATATTCAACGAATTGGCAGCTGCGTTTGCAACAGCTAATGATACTCCTAAAATAGCGTTAGCGCCTAATTTTTCTTTGTTATTAGTTCCATCTAATTCAATAAGCATCTTATCAATATAAGTTTGTTCATATACATTAGTTCCTATTAATTCTTCTGCAATAGTATCATTTACATTCTTAACTGCATTTAAAACGCCTTTTCCTAGAAATTTATCTTTATCGCCATCTCGGAGTTCTACAGCTTCATACATTCCAGTTGATGCACCTGATGGTACTGCTGCTCTTCCCATAGTTCCATCTTCTAAATATACTTCTACCTCTACTGTAGGAAAACACCTTGAGTCTAAAATTTGCCTTGCAACTACGTCTACGATTTCTAAATAATCTTTCATTTAATATTACCTCCTCATTTTATAATTATATTGAGAATTATTCTCAATATAATTATAATACATAATATTCAAATTTAAAAGCTTTTTTTTCATTTACCATAATATTATTAGTAAATTATCAAATGAATATTCATATTAATATAGAATATTCATATGATTTAAAATTATATAGATACCTGCACTGCAAGTTTTGCTTATATGTATCATTGATTTCTATACCCAACATGCTTAGGATCATAAACAAACAGAAAAATTGATACATATTTTTTCCGTAGGAATAAACATGTATCAATTTAGTGGGTTATCCACATAAGTAAGATTTCTACTGTGGATATATATTTAATCTTTATTTCTATTCTATTCTAGATAAATTTGACCTTTCACAATACCTTTTAAATTTCAATTCCCATGATATTGTTATCTTTGAATCTATTTTTCTTATACCATTAAAAAATTCTTCTAATACTCCAATTCTATTTAATCCTTTCATTAAATGCCTTGGATGATCAACTTTTCTAGTATATGCTTTTTTAGGGTCTATTATCATAATCTTTTCATTATCTGATACATAAATATCTTTGCATCTAATATCTATTTTTTTAAATTCAAGCCTTTTAAATTCTAATAGTAAATCATATATATTTTCGATTAATCTTTGACTCAGCCCATTTTTCTTTATATATTTGTCAAGTCTGTTGCCTTCTACCATGTCTCTTATGACATAGAATTTCCCCCTTTTATACAAATGCGGAAAATATTTAGATCCATTAGTTTTAGCAAGAATATTTCCTTCATCATTACATACCTTTTTTCTCAAAAATATTTTAATAGCTTTTTTATTTGGTAATTCGTACACCACTCCATTATTCCCTTGCCCGAGATAATTAGCTTCTCTAAATAAATTTTCAGTAATTTCATCAAAATCAGCAGAGTATGCAAAATTTTTTTTCATATCATCAACCTTAAATCCTTTTTATAAATATATTAATCTAAGATTTAGTTTATGCAATTTTACTCAAATCATTCTTTAAAATCCTACAAGTTTTATTCCTTTAAAATTCTGTGGATTACTATTTTCAAATACATAAAAACTGCCCTAAAATAATTTTATAATTATTTTAAGGCAGTAATATTATATAGGCACATGAAAATAAATAACAAATCCAAAGTTGCGATGAATATTTTTTATCAAGCAAGGAGACAAATTGCCCTCATAGCAGGCCTATTAGGTCAATTTCTCGATGAGCAGATAAGTGAGAGCCCAAATTTTATATTTGGCTCTTCGAACTTAGTTAACAACCAAAGGGTGTTAATATCATTAAAAAATGATTTTGTGTGAATCGCTTACTCAAGAAGAGCGTAGCGAGTCGAGCTTCATTTATGATGGAAAATAGGCTGGCAAATGGACTTGTTATTTTTTGATTGTGCCTTAAGGCCTTTTGACTATGATAAATCCAATATTGTAATTTATGTTAGACTTATTATATTCTTTAATATGCCTTAAATTTATTTATTTACTACTAAATTGTCTCCAGTCATCTCAGCAGGTACTTCAAGACCTAATTGATTTAACATTGTTGGTGCAATATCAGCAAGTTTTCCATCATTTAACTTCTTATTTTCTGCATGATTTGATACCCAAACAAATGGTACTGGTTGTGTAGTATGAGCTGTGAATGGAGTTCCTGTTGAGAAATCTATCATAGTTTCAGCATTACCATGGTCTGCAGTAATAAACACACATCCATCCTTTTCTAATACCTTATTTACAACATTACCCACACATTCATCAACTGCTTCTATTGCTTTAACAGCTGCTTCAACAATTCCTGTATGACCAACCATATCTGGATTTGCAAAGTTTAAGATTATCATGTCATATTTATCACTATCTAATCTAGCTAATAATTCTTCTGTTACTTCATATGCACTCATTTCTGGCTTTAAGTCATAAGTTGCAACCTTTGGTGAAGGAATTACTATTCTATCTTCACCTGGATTTTCTTTTTCTACTCCTCCATTAAAGAAGAAAGTAACATGGGCATATTTTTCAGTTTCAGCAATCCTTAATTGATTTAACCCCTTACTACTTACATATTCTCCAAGAGTATTAGCTAAAGTTTGTGGAGTATATGCAACATTTACGCCTTCTAAAGTCTTATCATATTGAGTCATTGTTACAAAAGTAAGATTTAAAGTTTCTCTCTTAAATCCAGCAAATTCTTTATCGTTAATAGCTCTAGTTATTTCTCTAGCTCTATCTGGTCTAAAGTTAAAGAATATAACTGAATCTTCATTTTTAATTTTCCCACCTTCAATTATTACTGTTGGTAGAACAAATTCATCAGTTTTATTATCGTGATATGAATTTTCCATAGCTTCTACTGCGCTATTTGCAGTTTCACCTTTTCCTAAAACTAATGCATTATATGCAAGTTCAACTCTTTCCCATCTGTTATCTCTATCCATAGCATAATATCTACCACTTATAGTAGCAATCTTACCTACGCCTACTTCAGCCATAATTTTCTCAGTTTTTTCTACAAATTTTTTTCCTGATGAAGGTGGTACATCTCTTCCATCCATAAAGGCATGAAGATAAACATTTTGAACTCCTTCTTTTTTAGCAAATTCTAATAGTCCTCTTAAATGATCAATATGCGAGTGAACCCCACCGTCTGATAAAAGTCCCATTAAGTGCAAAGCTGATCCACTTTTCTTTGCATTATCCATAGCTATCTTAAGAGCTTCATTTTCAAAGAAATCTCCATCTGAAATTGCTTTTGTAATTCTAGTTAATTCTTGGTATACTATTCTACCTGATCCAATATTTAAATGTCCAACTTCTGAATTACCCATTTGACCTTCTGGTAATCCAACTGGCATTCCACTTGCTTGTAATTGTGAAGTAGGATATTTTTCAAATAATTTATCTAAATTAGGCTTCTTTGCTAAAGTTACAGCATTTCCTTCTGATTTTGGTGCAATTCCAAAACCGTCTAATATCATTAACATAACAGGTTTTTTTGACATTTCCTATCCCTCCAAATTTCCTTAATTTTAGATCATAATATATTAATTTTACTTTTTATATACTATATTTCATCTATTAAATTATATTATTTTTTTGCATTTATTGCAACTTATAAACATTACAAGTGCTAAGTATAAACTAATTATATAAAATTCAGCTTAAACTAACTTTTATTGTATTGAAATACTTTTTTAAATGTTAATAAAAAAGCTATCTCGAAATGATTTATAATCATTTCAAGATAGCTTTTAAAAGATAATATTAATAATTAGCTATTGCAGAGAAATCAGCAGCAATTAAACTAGCTCCACCAACTAATGCTCCGTCTATATCAGACATTTCCATTTGAGCTTTAATTGTGTTTGGTTTAACTGATCCACCGTATTGGATTCTAACTTTATCAGCAACTTCTGATCCATACATTTCAGCAACCATAGCTCTTATAGCTTTAATTGTTTCATTTGCTTGTTCATCAGTAGCAGTTTTACCTGTTCCTATTGCCCAAATTGGTTCGTAAGCTATAACAAGTTTTTCTGCTTGATCATTCTTTAATCCAGCTATATCAACTTTGATTTGAGCTTCTATAACTGTATTTGTAGTTCCATTTTCTCTTTGTTCTAAAGATTCTCCACAACAAAGGATTGGAGTAATATTGTGTTCAAAAGCTTTTTTAACTTTTTTGTTTAATGCTTCATCGGTTTCATTGAAGTATTCTCTTCTTTCACTGTGACCTAAAACAACATAATCAATTTTCATGGCTTCTAACATACTTGGAGAAACTTCTCCTGTGAAAGCTCCATTTTCTTCAAAGTGCATGTTTTGTGCTGCAACCTTTATGTTTGATCCAGCTACTGCTTTTTTAACAGCATCTAAGCATACAAAAGTAGGACATACAACTACATCACATGTAGCATCCTTAACTAATGGCTTTAATTCTTCTACCATTTTAACTGCTTCTAGAGCAGTTTTGTTCATTTTCCAGTTTCCTGCAATAATCGCTTTTCTCATTATATTCACCTCATGCTTAAATTTTTATAAGAAGCTTCCGGCCGAAAGCTTCCTAAATTTCATAAAGATTTTCTTCTTATCTACTAATTAAATGATTTATTAATTATACTTTTATTAGTAATTACTATTTTGAATTTACTTACATTAAGTATACCAGTTATTATTATTATTATTATTATTCAAAAAATAATAACTAACACTATAATTAGGTTTACTACTACTTATTGTTTAATGCTGAAATCCCTGGTAATTCTTTACCTTCTAAGAATTCAAGTGATGCTCCACCACCAGTTGAAATATGAGTCATCTTATCTCCAAATCCCAAAATATTTACAGCTGCAGCTGAATCTCCACCACCTATAATAGTAGTAGCATCAGCATCTGCCATAGCCTTAGCTACTGCAATTGTACCCTTATTGAAGTTTTCGAATTCGAATACTCCCATTGGTCCATTCCAAATTACTGTCTTAGCATCTTTAATAGCATCAGCATATAAAACGTCTGTCTTTGGTCCGATGTCTAATCCCATGCTTCCAGCTGGAATGTTTTGGTCTTCTGTAACTACAGCTTCAACATCTTTGAATTCTGCAGCAATTCTGTGATCTACTGGTAATAAGAACTTAACGCCCTTTTCTTTAGCTTTTGCAATCATTTCTTTAGCATAGTCAAGTCTGTCTTCTTCAACTAAAGAAGTTCCAATTTCATATCCTTGAGCTTTTAAGAATGTATAAGCCATTCCACCACCAATGATTATTGTGTTAACTTTATCTAAAAGGTTATTGATAACAGCAATCTTATCTGAAACTTTTGCTCCACCTAAGATAGCAACAAAAGGTTTTACTGGACTTTCAACTGCATTTCCTAAGAATTTCAATTCTTTTTGAATTAAGTATCCACATACAGCAGTTTTAAGATAATCAGTTACTCCAACTGTTGAACAATGAGCTCTATGAGCTGTTCCAAATGCATCATTAACAAATACATCAGCTAATGAAGCTAATTCTTTAGAGAATTCTGGAAGATTCTTAGTTTCTTCTTTTCTACATCTAGTGTTTTCTAATAATACGATGTCTCCATCTTTCATGTCAGCAACAGCTTTTTTAGCGTTTTCACCAACAACTTCTTCATCTCTAGCAAAAATAACTTCTTTACCTAGCATTTCAGTTAATCTTACAGCTACTGGAGCTAATGATTTAGAAGCATCTTTTCCTAAATGTGAGCAAAGGATAACCTTTGCATTGTGTGCAACTAAATACTTTATTGTTGGAAGTGCTCCAGCTAATCTGTTTTCATCAGTTATAACACCATCTTTTAATGGTACATTAAAGTCACATCTAACTAAAACTTTCTTTCCGTTTACATCTATATCTTCAATTGTTTTTTTATTGAAATCCATTAAAATTCACCTCAAAAATTTATTTTAATTTTATCTGAATATTTTAAAATAGTCTGGCTTTATAGCCTTATACTACAAAACCAGACTTATTCTTTTTAACATAAATTTGCGCATTATGTTTAAAATTAGTTTAATTTAAATTACTTTAAGTTAGCAAAGTATCCTAAAGTTCTTACTAATTGGTTAGTGTATGACATTTCATTATCGTACCAAGAAGCTACTTTAACTAATTGTTCTCCATTAACTTCCATAACCTTAGTTTGAGTTCCATCGAATAATGATCCGAAGCTACTTCCGATAATATCACAAGAAACTATTGGATCTTCAGTATAACCAAATGATTCAGTTGCAGCAGCTTTCATAGCAGCATTAAGTTCATCTACAGTTACTTTCTTATCTAAAGTACAAACTAATTCAGTTAATGAACCAGTTATTGTTGGAACTCTTTGAGCTCCTCCATCTAATTTTCCAACTAATGCTGGAATAACTAATCCGATTGCTTTAGCAGCACCAGTTGAGTTAGGAATTATTGAAGCTGCAGCAGCTCTAGCTCTTCTTAAATCACCATTTCTGTGTGGAGCATCTAAAGTATTTTGATCGTTAGTATAAGAATGGATTGTAGTCATGAATCCTTTTTGTAATCCAAATTGATCGCTTAATACTTTAGCAAATGGAGCTAAACAGTTAGTAGTACATGAAGCACCTGAAATAACTGTATCTGATGCCTTTAATATTTCGTGATTTACATTAAATACTACTGTTGGTAGATCATTTCCTGCTGGAGCTGATATAACAACTTTTTTAGCACCTGCTTTAATATGAGCTGAAGCCTTTTCTTTTGTTGCAAAGAATCCAGTACATTCTAAAACGATATCTACTTTTAATTCTCCCCATGGTAAGTTTGCTGGGTTAGAATCAGCAGTTACTTTGATTTCCTTTCCGTTTACTACGAAAGCTCCTTCTTTAACTTCAACTGTTCCATCGAATCTACCTTGAGCTGAATCATATTTGAATAAGTGAGCTAACATTTTAGCATCTGTTAAATCATTGATTGCAACCACATTAAATTCAGGGTTTTTAATCATTAATCTTAAAGCCAATCTTCCTATTCTTCCAAAACCATTAATTGCTACGTTTACCATTACAATTACCTCCTAATATTTTTTCTTTTTTATAAAAATAAATTTTACAAACTACTTTAATAACTGAATTTTATTATCTAGCCTCTTTAGTATTCCATAGGCTGTTGCCTCATCTGTAACTAATACTCCATTTACGTCATTAAATTCAGTTGATATTATCGACTCAACTTTATTCTGCCCACCAGCCACTGCAATATGTGTTTTTATTTGTCTTGCTTCATTAATTTTGATTCCAACGGCGGTAGTTTCTGAGATTATTTCTGAGTCTTTGTTAAAATAACATCCAAATGCTTCTCCAACAGCTCCTTGATTAATTAAATTATCTATTTCAAGCTGCGGAACTCCTCTTTTTCTTGCCATCTGAACAGCATTACCTATACCATATATCAATATATCTGCTTTATGTATAGTATCTATTACTGCTTTAACAGCTTCTTCCTTAAGTAATGTATCTATTATATCTAAACTTAAGTTTTCTGAAATATGAAGCATTTTATAAGTACCATTTAGCTTTTTGGCTAAGGTAGCAGCTAAAGTATTTGCTTGAGTTTCAACCTTTTTACCCATTCCACCTCTTGCTGGTACTACTTGGATTTTTGATAAACTTGTTATTTTAGGAAATGCTTCTACAACTTCTTTTAATGTGCTTCCACCTGTTAAAGCTATAATAGAATTATCTTCTAAAACATCTTTTACATAATTTGCACAAGCTTTACCTAAATCCTTTAATACTAAAGGATTTTCTTCAATATCTCCTGGGACTATGATTACTTTTTTTAAATTAAGAAAAGATTCTATTTTCTTTTCAACTTCCGAAAGACCTTTTATTTCATGAATAAAATCATTTAATTTAAATATAATTTCTATTCCTTCACTTGTAACTGTCATTCCAGAAGTATTTATTTCAATTAATCCTTGTTCCTTTAAAAAACCTATTTCTGTTCTTGCTGTTCTTTCCCCAACATTTAACATTTCAGCAAGGACTCTTCTTCCTATTGGTTCATTATGACAAATTGTTCTGAGTACGTTATACCTTTTTTCTAATGTATTTACGAGCTCAGGAACTATCTTTTTCTGCAATTCTAATATTTCCTGCAACTCCAGCACTCCCTTGGTCACTAAGTGTCCCATATCATTTCATTATGTCCCACATCTATTATTATAAAACACCTTGATGAAATTTTAAAGGCTTTAGTGAAATTTTTTTTATAATATTTCAAAAATAACAAAAAAATCTATTAAAACTGGTTATTACAACTCTTTTTTTATAATATTTCACAATTATTTTCTTCTTAACTATATAAGTTGTGATTAATCCTTTATAGTGAATTATAAAATTTCAATCAATACCTAAATAACATGGATATTGGGATAAAATGTATTACAAAGTCATTAGTGCAACTTATATAGAACTGATTCAAAAAAAATTTTTAACTTTTATTATATGAAGAACCCAAATATAAATTAGGGTCCTCACTTTTCCTTTTGTTTTTTAATAATTTCACATTTTTCATTTATAACTAAAGTCTTTTTCTCATAGAAGAAGCTTTAATTCCTATTTCTTCTCTGTATTTAGCAACTGTTCTACGTGATATATTTATATTTTTCTCACCTAACATAGAACTTATTATTTGATCTGAAAGAGGTTTACCTTTATTCTCTTCGTCAATTATTCTCTTTATCTCATTTTTTATTTTTATAGTTGCCATATCATCATCATTATTATTTGAAGATACTCCACTTGCAAATAAGTCTTTTATTTTTACAGTTCCGTAATTTGTTAATACATACTTATCTTTAATTGCTCTGCTTACTGTAGAGTCATGAACTTCGAGTATTTCTGCAACTTCTTTTAACATTAAAGGTTTTATATATTGCTTACCAAATTTAAAGAAATCCTTTTGTTTATCAATTACGCATTCTAAAACCCTATGTAATGTATTCTTTCTTTGCTCTATTGATTTAATTAAAAACAATGCTTGATTTATTTTATCTTTAACATACGCATTTGTTTCTGAATCTTGATTATTTTGCAAGACATCTTTATAAGTTTTATTTATCATAAGTCTAGGTAAAACACTTTCATTCATTAAAATAAAAAATTCACCATCTATGTTTTTTATTTCAGCATCTGGAATTATGTAATTAACTTCTTCCCCTGTATAAAATCCGCGTGATGGTTTAGGCTCTAATTTCTTAATTAAATCTCCATATCTCTGTGCTTCCCTTGGTGATATGTTAAGATCCTTTCCAACTACTTCATATTTGTTATCTGCAACATTTTCTAAATGATTTAAAATCATTTGCTCTATTATGTTATCTAAAATATTCAACTTTAAACTCTGAATAAGCAGGCATTCTTTGATATTTCTAGCTCCTATACCATATGGTTCCAATGATTGAACTAATTTTAAAGCTTTTTCAACTTCTTCTTCTGATATATTTAATTCTTCTGCAAGTTCTTCTATTGATATTTCTAAATAGCCTCTATTATCTAATGATTCAACAATATATTGGCAGATAGTTAGCGTATATTGATCTATATTCACTTCAACTAATTGTTCCTGCAAATAATCCTTTAGTGATAACTTTTTTTCAATGAAATTTAGTGGCGAAATATCTTCTCCAGAGTAACTTTTTTCTGATCTATCTTTATAATTGTCAGAATATAATTCTTCAACTATTTTCTTATGATCATATCTATCTTCTGTCTGCATTTCTTCATTTGCTTGTGCATCATCATATGAAATTATTTCCTCATTCATTTCTAAAACAGGATTTTCAGAATACTCATTGTCAATATATTCCCTTAAATCATGAAGAGACATTTGTAAAAGCTTTATTGATTGTTGCATATTTTGCGTTAATATTAATCTCTGTTCTTGCGTCATCTTCATCCTATAATCCAAATTCATAAATATCCCCCCTTATGACTATGTATTACGTTTTAGTTAAACGTATTCATTACGCTGATGATTTTATAATTAACAATCTTTTATATAGTATACCCCGTCTTACCTTTATAATGCAAGTTTACTCCACTAATTTCAATCATGAAAAACATACATTATGTATTATCTCCAGAGTAATTTCAATTAATCTTCAAGTACCTAAACATATTCAAAAATAACAAGCCTCTGCATTAGTATATTGTGCTCTATACTATGTTAGCATGTCCCCTAATTTATTAACGCAAAATATATATTCCATCTTTTAGCTTGTTATTTTCTATCATGTACCTTAATTAATATTACCACAACAAAAAAAATCAAAGCATGTCTTTAATTCTTATTGTCTCGTAACATTATTTGTTTAAAAATACTAATCCACAACATCCTGGTCCTGAATGTATACTTACAGTTGACCCAACTGGACATTCAACAAAATTAACTTTATTGTTTTTCATATGTTCTCTAAGTGCTTCTTTAATTTCAATATTATTTACATCAATTAATATAACTGGTACTTCCTCATCTAAATGTGCATTTTCTAAATCACTAATAATCTTTTTAATTGATTTTTTATTTCCTCTAAGTTTATCTTTTACAGCCATAAGACCATCTTTTATTTCCAGAATTAACTTTATTCCAAGCATACCACCAACTATACCAGCTGTTTTAGAAATTCTTCCACCTCTAACAAGATACTCTAAAGAATCAAAATAAATTGAAACCCTTATTTTTTCTCTAATAATATTTAGTTCCTCTTGCATTTTTGCAATCTTATATCCTTTTTCTTTAAGCTTAGCTGCTTTTATAACTAGAATTCCAAGTGCTGCTGTAACATTTTGAGAATCAACAACAACTATATCTTGAGTTTCTAGTGCTTCCTTTGCTATGCATGCTGATTGATATGTTCCACTCATTGCAGAAGACATATGAATTGATATAATTTTATATCCTTCACTTAAGTTTTTCTTATATGATTCAATAAACCTATTTGGAATTACTTGAGCTGTAGTTGGAAGTACATCATCCTTTTCTATTCTTTCAAATACTTTCTGGGGATTTATTTCAACTCCATCTAAATAACTTTCTTCGCCAAAGTTTATTAATAATGGTAATACTTCTATATCATACTTCTCATATAATTCTTTAGATAAATCAGCAGTACTATCTGTTATGATTTTTATCTTTTCCATATATCTTCATTCCTCTTCACTTATTTCATATTAGGAAATCCCATTTGTCTTAAAGCTTCATAAGCTACTATAGCTGCTGTATTTGACAAATTCAAACTTCTAGTACTTGATTTTATCATCGGAACTCTAAGTCCAGTATGTCTATTATGCACATCTTCTGGAACCCCACTAGATTCTTTTCCAAACATTATAAAATCGCCCTCTTCAAATGCAATTTCATCAAAATGAGTTCCACCATGAGTAGTTGCTAAAAATATTCTTTTATCTCCGTATTTATTTATAAAATCTTCATAGCTTTCATGTATTTCCAATTCTAAATCTTTCCAATAATCTAAACCTGCTCTTCTAACTTGTTTATCACTTATTTCAAATCCTAATGGTTTTATTAAATGCAATTTACTATCTGTAAGAACGCAAGTTCTCGCAATATTACCTGTATTTTGAGGTATTTCTGGGTTATATAATACTATATTTAAATTCAAAATTTCACCCTCTTCTATTTTTGTCAAAAAAATCAGTCCACTTTTATTTTAAAATTATACTATACGGTTCATAACAAGTCAAAATAATCATTATCTACTTACTTATATATAATAAAAAAATATCACATCAGTATGATAGACTATTTTTTAAGGCAAAAACCTCTTTAGTTGGGTATATCCCCACTTGTTGCTACTGCATCCACCTTAAGAAGATATTGTGCCCTTGTGAGTATTAGCTTTCCCTAGTTGGTATAATTCCAACTAAATTTAGGTGGAGTCTTAAAAACTCCACCCGAAAAATATCCCTTTATATCATGTCATTAGTATTTTCATTTTATTGTGCTGGTTTTACTGTTGGTGGTGGTATTACTGCTGGTGCTGACGCTGTAGCAGATGGTTTTTCCGTTGTTACCGGTGCTGCTGGTGAGGGAGTTACTGATGCAGCTGGTTTTGTTCCTTTTTTAACCACTATTCCAACACTTGCATAATTATCTGTTGATACAACATCTCTTTTTATTTCTACTCCATTTTCATAAGTGATTTGATAGGATTTTGCTTTATATCCCGTCATCCCGGTGCCTTCGCTGACTTCTTTTCCTTCTGGTAAAGTAATATCCGGTACTACCTTAGTTTCAGGTGGTATAGTTTCAGTAATTTCATTTGCCATATCATATGTTTTCCCGTTTAATGCAGAAGTATCTCCATATATATTATAAGTCATTACTTTACCTATAGTACTTCCTTGAATAAAAATAGGGAAATCATAAGTATTTTTAAACTTGTAATCTAAATAACCATAAGAAACTGTTGCATCAAGGCCCGGCTGAGCATAGCCTACTACCATAGAGTGATTTGTTCTTTCAACAGATCTTAAATTAGATTTCATTGCTGCCCTATAAATAGTAGTAGATACTTGACATATACCACCACCAATTCCTGGTTCCACCTTATTCCCTACATATGTTCCAGCTTCTTGATATCCTCTTTCAACTGTTCTTGGTCCTACAATATCGTTGAAACTAAATGTCTCTCCTGGCATAACCACAGTTCCATTTATTGCTGCAGTTGCTATTTCTATATTATTACTTCTTCCTGCTGCTGATGTACCATAGCTTGATGAAAAAGTACCCATTACATTCTTTATTTTCGATAAGTCTTCTTTAGTTACTCTTGGTTTTGTTGTTTCTAAATCAACTGTTACGTTATCCTTAGAATCAAGTTCCCCATTTATGTTGTCTTTTAATTGATTATCTAACTTGTCTAAATTTATTGTTTTTCCTTCTATTCCAGCTTTAACAACTATTTTATCTTTTTCTATGCTAATAGTAGCATCCTTAGCTGATTGTGTAACATCTTTTTGTAATTTTTCTTCATATGCTTTTAACTTTTCTTCATCATAAGAAAATCCTAATGAAATCTGATTCTTTTCATTATCTGAATTTTTTATCGCTCTGTATTTCTTGAAAATTCCACTTTCTTTTCCAAATTTATAAGCTTGTTCTACTGTTCCATCTATATCACATTTTGGCATTATATCTGAATAAATAAGTTCGTATTGCTTGTCCCCTGCAATTATAGATAATTTTTTATTACCTATAGCTGCCTCAAATGTTTCAGTAAGCTTATTTTTTGCTTCTTCTTTAGTCATACCTCCAAGATCCACATCTTGTACAGTTACCCCAGGATATATCTTATTATCCCACTCCTTAACTACACCTTTTATTGATAATGAATATGCAGATAATGCTGCAGCTACTATTACTACAAATGCTACTATTGCTATCCTAATATTCTTTTGTTTTTTAGCAGTCTTCCTGGAAGCTTGTGCTCTTTTGCCAGTTCCCTTTTCCACTCGTTCTTCTCCTTTCAAGGAATTAATTAGTATTTTAATAATCTAAAATTATATGTTTTATTATTTCTTTTAGTTACCTCATTGGTAAAATTATGATTTTACTAAATTTTCATCAATATTTTTATTATATCATATTCAAACTGAAATATGATAGTAATATTATTATATCCAATATCAAATATGAATCAGATTTTAGATATCAAAAAATAACACTCCAATATATGATTTGTATTTTTTCCATATTGGAATATTAGATCCACTAATAGTGCTATCAATGAATTCACTCAATACAGTATGGTCAGAATAAAAACATATATTGAATAGTTATTTTTTTATAATACCTTATTTATAAATTCACTTTTGCGCGTGTTTTTGATGTTTCTCCGTCATAGTCAAAAGCTTCAATTGCCACTTCTATAGGCATATTCTTTTGAATCTTCAATTTATCTCTAGTTATTAAATAGTTTGTGGCATTTTCATCAACTGTACCTACCCATTCTTTATTTACAAAAATATTATATCCCAACAGATCTATATCTTTATTCCTATTCCAAGAAACTGATATGTTCCCACTTTCAAATCTTGCTTGCATCCCTGTGACAACATCAGGTTGAGTTAATAAATCTATATTATTTGGTCCCCAATTTGCATCAACAGGATTTCCAATTCCCGAAACAATTTGATCTTCACTATATTGCCATATTCTCCATCTAGTCCATCCTCCAACATTAGGAGGAATTCTTGGATTTTGAGGAATTTTTAAATACATAGCAATCCATAATATCATATCTTTTAAAGGATAACCACGTCCAGGAATATAGAAATTATCATAAAGTTCTATAAAATCTATTCCTGTATAAAGCATCAGTCTTCTTCTCGTTTTTCTCTCAAATCTTTTCCTAAATCTATCAATCCAATTAATTAATACTTTTGTAGTTATTGATTTATCTGTAGGCGCTTCTATATCTAGCACTGGAAATAAATCTCCATAATCTTTATTCCCAAAACCAGACTGCAATGTATTTATAAAATCATCACATTGCCTATCAGCATCTGTTAAATCATAAGATGGTAATCCAAAATGATATGCTCCAACTGGAATTCCATAATTTCTACTAGCAACTGCAAATTCTAGAAACTTTCTATCAATTCTATATCTTCCAGTTGCTGATCCAGAAGCTCTTAAATATAAAAAATCTATTTTCGTTGCCAGTATATCGAATTGAACATTTTGGGTATATTCATTTATGTCTACTCCAAAACGACTGTTAGGGTTGTTACCTTGCATATTTCCTCCAAAATAAAAAATACTTCTCTACTATAAATATTAATTTATCTTAAAAAAAGTACCTATAATTAATAAATAATTATAGGTTTAGTTGTACATAGAAACTTATATTATCGCCTATTGATTCAGCCCATATTTTGCCTTCATGCAATTCTACTATATTTTTGGATATTGCAAGTCCTAATCCTGATCCCCCTGTGTTAGTATTTCTTGATTCATCCAGTCTATAAAATCTATCAAATAGTTTTTCTGCTTTTTCTTTTGAAAGATGATCTCCTTTGTTTCTAAAAACTACAATTGCAGTATTATCTTTTTCATATAATCCTACTAATATTTCTCCTGGTTTATATGAATATTTTATTGCATTAGTAATTAAATTTTCAAATACTCGAAGCATTTTTAAGGTGTCTATTGAAACGGATATCTTTTCTGATTCAAACTTTCTATATACTGCCAATTCATTTTCATCAAATAATGGCATTAATTCCTCTATTAGTTGTGATAAAAACTCTGCTAAGTTGACTTTAGTTTTGGTTAATGTTATTCCATTGTTATTTAACTTAGTATATTCAAATAAATCCTCAATTAGCAGTTTTAGTCTTTCTGCTTTACTAAATGCTATATTTAAATATTCCTTCATTTCTGCTTCATCTTTATACCTATTCTGAATTACAAGTCCCATATATCCCATTACAGATGTTAGAGGAGTTCTTAAATCATGAGAAACATTCGTTATTAAATCTGTTTTTGTTTTTTCTGCGTCTCTTTCTGCATTAATTTTTTCGCCTATTTCCTTAGCCATATAATTTATATTGTAAGCTATATTCCTAATTTCATCAGTACCTTTCTCTTGTATTCTATAGTTTAAATTTCCACTTGCTATTATTTTAAGACCAATTGCAATTTCATCCAAATACTTCATCTTTTTATTTGTTATAATTACAAAAGAAACTATAAATACTATAACTGCAAGAATCAATGCTAATGATGAGTTTGAGGTATTAATTGTAGCATATGTTATTGTCGCTTCAGGTATTCTTGAATATATTAAATAAATTCTATCATTGCCCACTTTTAATGGCATTATATAGTTTTTTTCTTTAACGTCTCCGGACTTTTCGTAATTTACCTTAGCCATAGCATTTTTTAGTGCACTATAAATATCTATATTTTCTTCGGCTACATTTTTAGTTTTATATAATACTTTTCCATCCAAATCTGTTATGTAACTTTTATCTCCACTTGCTACATTTTCTAAAATACTGCTAATTTTACTTTTATCCTTTAAATCCAGATTTTCTTGTGCTTCTATTTGCTTGGCTAAATCATTAGCTGATCTTTCAATAGAATCATAATCATAGGTTATCTTTGGCTCATTGTATTCCCTTTTTAAAATATTATTTGTAAAACTATAGAAAATAAATGATATCAAAAAACATATTCCAATAACCATCATAAGTTCAAACCTAATACTCTTTTCAATCTTTTTCTTAATATTACTCACTAAATCTTCTATTCGTTGTAATATCTTTGAATCTGATATATTATTATTAAAATTTTTATGATTATCAAATTTTTTATTTTTCAATTTTATATCCTACCCCCCAAACAGTTTTTATAAATCTTGGATTTCTTGGATTTTCCTCAGTTTTTTCTCTTATCTTTCTTATATGAACCATAACAGTATTATCTGATGTCATAAATTCTTGATTCCAAACACTCTCATAAATATTTTCTATTGAAAATACTTTTCCACGACTTTGCCCAAGTAATGCTAAAATATCAAATTCAGTTGGAGTAAGTTTTAATAAATTATCGCCGAGTATCACTTCGTGAGTCTCTAAATTTATAACTAAATCATCTATATGTATTGCATTATTATCTTCCGCTAATACATCTACTTTTTTACTAAACTTATGAAATCTTCTAAGTTGAGATTTTACCCTTGCTACAAGTTCTAATGGATTAAATGGTTTTGTTAAATAATCATCAGCTCCCATATTAAGTCCTAAGATCTTATCTATATCCTCACTTTTAGCTGATAACATTATTATTGGCATTTCTCTCATCTCTCTGATTTTTAAACAAGCCTCAACTCCATTTAAATTAGGCATCATAACATCTAAAATTATTAAATCCACATCATTTTCTTCAAGCAACTTAATTGCTTCAAGTCCATCACAAGCTTGCATTGTATCATATCCATCACTCTTAAGATATATATCAACTAAATCCCTTATTTCCTTTTCATCATCAACAATTAAAATAGTTCCCTTTTCCAAAAAAGCCATCTCCTATCTCATATTTTTTATTTTGACTTAATAACTTCTATACCAAATATTATTTCTAACATTATTAATTTTATAATTATAAAAACTTATAAGAAAATTTTCTAACTAACATTTACTATAATTCAATTTTAACTCAAATACCTTAATAAAATCATTAAAAGTTCTTAATATTTTCTAAATTCTACTTCTACCGTTAATAATATAGATACCCACAGTTGAAATCATACTTATACTACATTGAAATAAAAAGTACTCTGTTGTTCCAGTTGCTAGCGAATAAGGATGTGGATTTCTGATATTATAAGTGCTCCCATTTATGATTGTCCCTTAGACACTCTAAGGATAAGCGTAAATGTAATAACTATATAATAATACACAAATTGTAGATATAGTGAACTAGTTGATAAATAGTGTTCTTAAAAAATAAGCAATACATTTTTTTACAAAATATGCTATAATAAGAATATATTTATCAGCATTAAGTTAAAAGAATAATTTATAATAACATAATAACGAAATTAAATTGAAAGCATTGGAGGAAACTAAAACTATGATTGGAAATATTAATTGCGATATTGATATAGATTCACTTGAAATAAAAGATGTTATTGATATTAAACTGCTACAAAAATTTCAGGATAACTTTGCCGAAAGTATGGGCATTGCAAGTATAACTGTAGATAAAAGTGGGAATCCAGTGACTACCCCAAGCTCTTATACAAGTTTTTGTATTGATTTTGTACATAGCACTACCATAGGTGATAATAGATGTGCAGAGTGTCATAGAAAAGGTGGAGAGGAAGCTGCACGGACAGGTAAACCTTATATTTATACTTGCCATGCTGGACTAATTGATTTTGCAGCTCCTATTTTAATAGAGGGTAAACAAATTGGAACTATCTTAGGTGGACAAGTTTTAACAAAAAGTCCTGAAAAATCAAGGTATATGCAAATAGCAAAAGAAATAGACGTAGATGAGGATAAATTAGTTGAGTCAGTAGAGAAAATTAAAATTCTTACAGAAAAAAATGTAGCAGCAGCAGCAGAAGTATTATTTATAGTTGCAAATGCACTTTCAAAAATAGGCTACGAAGAACTAAAACTTAAGATGATTTCTAAAAGCTTAGAGATTGAGGTGCTAAAGAAAGATTTGTTACTAGAAGAATCTAATAAATATAATCAATTAAAGACTCAATTTTTTTCAACTATATCACATGAATTAAAGACTCCTATTAATATTATCTCCAGTTCTTTACAGTTACTAGAAAAACTCTACAAAGATAGTTCATTTACATTTACTGCTGAAACATTTTCA
This sequence comes from Clostridium gelidum, assembly GCF_019977655.1. Classification (NCBI taxonomy): domain Bacteria; kingdom Bacillati; phylum Bacillota; class Clostridia; order Eubacteriales; family Clostridiaceae; genus Clostridium; species Clostridium gelidum. The sequence goes on along the minus strand of NZ_AP024849.1, from coordinate 1,009,183 downwards.
AAATATTCAAAGGTAATGAAACAAAACTGTCATAGATTAATTAGGGTAATTAATAATGTTGTAGATATGAATAAAATAGAAGTAGGCTTTTTGAGTCTGCACTTAAAAAATAACAATATTGTTAAAGTTATTGAAGATATTACATTATCAATAGTTGAATATGCAAGGTTAAAAAACATTAATATTGTTTTTGATACGGAAATAGAAGAAAAAATAACTGCATTTGATGAAGAACAATTTGAAAGAATTATGTTGAATTTATTATCAAATTCAATCAAGTTTACTAAGCCAGGCGGAAACATAGATGTCACTATATGTGATAAAAAAGAGCATATATTTATTTCAGTGAAAGATACTGGAGATGGTATTCCACAGGATATGCTTGAAAAAATATTTAATACTTTCACACAAGTAGATGCTTCATTCAGAAGACATGCTGAAGGTAGTGGTATTGGCTTATCACTTGTAAAATCCCTTGTGAAAATGCATGAAGGGGAAATTAGTGTAATAAGTCAATTGGGTGTTGGTAGTCAGTTTACAATTAAGCTACCTGTCAAGCTTATTGACAGTGAATCTAACGCACATAAAGATAGAGATCTTAATTATCATGTGGAAAATACTAAAATTGAGTTTTCTGATATATATTTTGACTAATATTAATACACTTGTAATCTGGTTAAATAATATAAATCAAACCAAAAGTAAAGGATACTCATTGTTCACAATTGAGTACCCTTTATTTCTTTGATAGATATGTAAAATTCAATGTTTCACATTAAGTATTTTTCTATTTCAATACTTCTAATTATTTATTTTTAATTAGCAGAGTTATTTAGAGAATTATTAGACGGGAATCCTTATTGTAATAACTATGTAGTAATACAAATTTTGTGCATATTTAATGAAGCAGCCAATAAATAATTTCTTAAAAATTGAATAATACTTCTATTGTAAGATATGGTATAATACGAATAAATTGCATACAATTAAGTAAGAATATCAAAATTCACTCTAATTATAAATATTAGAGTAATAAAATAGGTGGTTAATATTATGGATTTTAAAGATATAGTTTTAACAGTAGGATTAATATTAATAATAATTATTGTTAATAAGTTTTTTCCTCTAAATAAGTTAAGCTTAAAGAAGTATTTAGGCTATATAAATATGAATGAAAATATGATTAAAGACTACATAAAAAGAGAATTAAAAGTGATTAAGGATAGAAAAAGGTATTTTGATAATATACGCGTATTATTTGATTTATCAAAAAAGAATAAATACACTATAGATAATCAAACTTGGGATGATTTAATTATGAATGATATTTTTACTGAAATAGATAGAACTTATTCTAGTGCTGGAGAAGCTGTACTTTACACAATACTCAGAAATCCAATGATGGATGAAGATAAAATAAATAAAAGAGGTAATTTGATTAATTTATTTAAGAAAGATTTAAATTTAACTATAAAATTAAGATGTATATTTTTTAAGTTAGGATTTGATAATAAAAATAGATTGATAGAAACTATAAATGGTTTGCTTTCTGTAAACAAAACAAAATTTTACATATATTCATTTTTGGGAATTTTACCTATAATTTTAATTTTAAGTGCTATTTTATTTAGACAAGCTTATTTTATGGCAATACTCCTTTTTTATGTATCTGTAATAGTAGAAGTTCACAATAAAGAAACTGCAAATATAAAAGCTTTAGGACTTATATATTTAAGAGATTTAATAACTGGAGCTAAGAATTTAACAAAGATTAAAAATGATGAATTAAAACCATATATAGAAGAAATTAAAGTATTATTAAACCAATTAAAAGATATAGATAAGGCTACTTTTTTACTAAAAGTATTGAATTCTTTTGGTGGATTATTAGAAATGTTTGCAATTCCTTTTCTGATTGAGGAATCAACCTATTATAGGATAAGTGGAAAACTAATTGAAAAAAAAGATATTATACTTAGATTATATTATTTAGTTGGAGAATTAGATGCTTTATCTTCAATTTCAATTTATGAAGAATGTAATAAAGAAAATTGTAGTAGCCCTAAATTTGTTGCTGAAACTTCATTAAAAATAAGGGATGGCATTCATCCTTTATTAAAGAATCCAATTGAAAATTCTATTGAAATTTATAATAATGGAATAGTATTAACAGGAACAAATATGTCAGGTAAATCTACATTTTTGAGAATGATAAGTACTAATATACTTTTAGCACAAACATTTAATTTTGTTTTAGCTAAGGAATATGAAGCGAGTTTTTTTAATGTTGTCTCGTCAATAAGTCCTAAAGACGATATTACTAATGGAAAAAGCTTTTATCTAGCAGAAGCAGAATCAATTTTACGGATAATAGAAGCATTAAAAGATACTATACCAGTATTTTGTCCAATAGATGAAATTTTTAGAGGAACTAATCCTATAGAAAGAATATCTTCTTCAGCAGGAATTTTAAAGTATATCAACAATAAAGGAAAATCTATTTGTATAGTAGCTACACATGATAAAGAACTTTCAGATATACTTAAGGGAAATTATGATTTTTATTATTTTAGTGAAAATGTAGATGATAAAAATGGATTAAGCTTTGACTATAAAATAAAGAAAGGTATTTCCAAAACAAGAAATGCCATTAAAATTCTTGATTATATTGGATATCCTAAAGAAATAATAGAAGATTCATATAAAATAATAGAAAATATTCAAGGATACATCTAAATGGATACCCATAACAAAACTAGAGTTAAGTATATAAGCTACCTAAATGAAGGTCTTGCTTTTATGGTTACTGAGGCTCCATAAAAGCAAGACCTTCATTTCTATTGGAACTTGGTCACATGTATGTGTTTTCTTTCGAGAGTTTATCTCCACACTTTAAGTGATGCACAATACCTTTTCTGATAGTATTAGCTAGAAATTTCTTCCCACTCTTCATATAGTTTTTCTATAATTTCTTCAAGAATTTTTATTTCTTTATTTACTCTTCCACTTTCAACTGGATTTGAGTAAATTTCTTCTTTACAAAGTTCTTCTTGCAATTTTTTAAGAGCTTCTTCATTTGTACTTATGCTATTCTCTATAGTTTTAATATCATTTTGCTTGGCTTTAGCTTCTTTATCTAAAGCTTTTTTCTTTTTCTTTTCGTCATTTAATTGAGTTTTAGTTTTTCCTGAAGCTAAACCTTCATAAGCTTCAAATCTTTGAGGATTTTTTTTCTTTTCAGTATAATAGGTGTAATTACCAAGGTACTCATAAGTTCCATCCTCTTTTAATTCTAATATTCTATGAATTACTTTATTTAAAAAATATCTATCATGTGAAATTACAATTAATGTACCTTCATAACTTAAAATTGCGTCTTCAAGTGCTTCTCTAGAAGGAATATCTAAGTGATTTGTAGGTTCATCTAGAAGAAGCAAATTTGACTTTGATAACATTAATTTCAAAAGATTTACTCTACATCTTTCTCCACCACTTAATTTATTTATCTCTTTAAATACATCATCACCTCTAAATAAAAACGAACCAAGAAATCCCCTAAGCTCGCTTGTAGTTAATTCCGGGAAGTCATCCCACACCTCATCTAATACTGTTTTTTCTGGATTAAGATTGGTTTGTTCTTGATCATAATAACCAACATTAACATTTACACCTAATACTTTAACTCCAGAATCACTTTTTACTTTATCCATTATAATATTGAAAAGAGTAGTTTTTCCACGTCCATTTTCACCTATTAATGCAATTTTTTCTCCTCTTTTTAAATCAAAAGATAAACCCGAAAATAATTTCTTATCAACATAACTCTTAGCTAAATTTTCAATATGAAGTACATCATATCCACTTTTAACTGAAGGTTCAAATTTAATTTTAGATGCAGATTTTTCTTTATCAGGAGCATCTATAATCTCCATTTTATCAAGTGCTTTTTCTCTACTCTCAGCCCTTTTAATACTTTTTTCCCTATTAAATGATCTGAATTTTTCTATTATTGCTTCTTGTCTTTTAATTTCTGCTTGCTGCAGATTATAAGTTTTTAATTTAGTTTCACGATCCTTTTTCATTAAGTCTAAAGCTTTAGTATAAGGTGCATTGTAACAGTTAACATGACCATTTATAACTTCAAAAGTAGCTGTTGTTACAGAATCCAAGAAAAATCTATCATGTGAGATTACAACTACAGTACCTTTATAAGCTTTTAGATATTCTTCAAGCCATTCAATTGCTTCTAAATCTAAATGATTAGTCGGTTCGTCAAGTAATAATATATCTGGATTTAAAAGTAGTAGTTTACAAAGAGCTACTCTAGTTTTTTGTCCTCCACTTAAGGTTAAAATCAATTTATTAAAATCATTTTCTGTAAATCCAAGCCCTTTAATTACGCGAGATATTTCCCCTTTATATGTATAGCCCCCCCTATTTTCATAAATGTCTTGAGCTGTTCCATAATCTTTTATAATTTTTTCATGATACATCGCATTTTTTTCATCATAAGGCTCATTCATTTTTGCTTCTAAATCCAAAATTTTATTTTCTAATTTTATAAGGTCTTCAAAGACAAGTATCATTTCATCATAAATTGTGTTACCTGAATCTAATGCTAAATGTTGAGCAAGATATCCTAAAGACTTATTTTTATCTATAAAAACTTCTCCATCATCTTGAATGAGTTCTTTTGAAAGTATCTTAAATAATGTTGTTTTTCCCTCACCATTTGAACCTATTATACCAACCTTATCACCTTCATTAATTGAAAATGTTATATCCTTTAAAATAGTATCTATTCCATAACTTTTGCATATATTTTTACAACTTAAAACAATCATTTTTTATCCTCCAGTAGTTTAACTGAAAATCCAAAATATGCTCATAATTTATTTAAAATAATAATTCCAATATTGTCTCTTATTAAGAGAACTCTTATAATAAGCATAGTTCAACCTTGATTTTCTTTACTAATTATACTATTTTATTAAGGTTATATCAATTCAGCAACATTCAAATAACTAAATGTACCACTTTAACTACTCAATTTAAGTCGTTATTTCATATTGCTTAAGCAATACATGAAATTAAATTTGAAACAGTCATTTGTAAATAAACATATAATTTGGATTATTCTTCGTTTTGATTTATAATAAAGTGAAGTACTACTTGGGAGGCAAAAGATGACTTTACAGAATGACAAACTAAGCTTTACTACAAAAAAGAAACAATTAAAAGAAAAAGAGTTATTTTTAGCAGCATATAATTTGTTTCTTGAAAATGGCATAGAAAAAACATCTATAGATGATATAGCGAAAAATGCTGGAGTTGCAAAAGGTACTTTCTATTTATATTTTAATGATAAATACGACGTTTTAAATAAATTAATTCTTCAAAAAAGCAATGAAATAATAAAAGAAGCATTAGCTAAAACAAATGATTTAGGAATTGAAAATTTCAGGCAAAGAACATTATTCTTTATTGATTATATAGTTAACTATTTAAAATGTAATGTATCCTTACTGAAACTTATAAATAAAAATATATCTTGGGGATTATATAGAAAAGCTGTAATGACTCCACAGGAATATGAAGATGTTAAAAAGGTATTGGATATTTTTATTAAAAATTTAACTGATGACGGAATGGAAAAAGAAGAAGCTGAAATGACATTATTTATGATAATTGAATTAGTTGGTAGCGTGTGCTTTACAACTATTATCCTAAAGGAACCTACAGATATTGAAAGTATAAAACCAATTTTATTTAAGAAAATTTTAGCTATGCTAACGATTTAATATAACACTTACACCCACAAAAAATAATAATTGAATATGCCTTTATTAACATTCTATCCTCTTCAAGCTTGGATATCCATAACACTATTCTATTAATAGCAAAAATCTCTACAGATTTTGAATTGTTTTTTCAAAATCTGTAGAGGTTTTTATATATGGATATATACATATGCTATTAATGGTTCTTTTCTCTCTCACAATATGACAATGTTAATCTTATTAATCTCTTAACAATTACTCTTGCAATTGGACGTGGAATTCTATATGAATAAAGTGTTGCAAAAATTCCCGGATGACTTTTCTCAATTTTTGAATAAATTTTATTTACATCATTGTCAGAATGAACTCTTTCAAGATCTTCTGTTTCATCTAAATCTATGTCAAGTCCTCTTAAAGCATCAAAAGTAGTAGGTATTTCATCATTAACTATGTTTACATTTGTATTTCTATTAGTAGAATCCTCAAAATCATTAGAATAGTAGCACAACTTTGGAAGCCCGGCTTCCGAAGGAAATAAATCTAAATTTAGATTGTTTTTAACATTACTACTTAGATTATTACGAAACTTTTTATTAATAAATGAATGTGGAACAAATTTAATATCTTCATTATCTAAATTAACTTGAGACATATATTTTTGATCAGGGTTCATTTAATATTACCTCCTAGAAATAAATATTATTTACTACTTTTAATAATATTCAAAATAACTGTATATAGTACAAATTTCAGAAGAAAATATATTAATTAAGGAAGATAACTCGTATTCACGAGTTATCTAAGTTCGAGTACCCAAATATAAATTTGGACTCTCACTTATCACTTATAATGGAACAATAAATATCTTCTAGGAATAATATATATATTGGAGGAGATGCATATGAAGATAGAAAAGGAAAAAAACATCAAAGACTTATTTATTGGATTAGATGAAAAAGTTTGTGATTCAAATGGTCATTGCATAGATGGAATAAACTTTGATAATGCAGCTACAACTCCACCTATTAAGTCAAGTATTGAGTATATTGAAAAGTTAAGTAATACTTATGCTTCTATAGGAAGGGGTACAGGTCAAAAAGCAGAAATAACTACTGATTTGTATAAAGAATCTAAAAATTTTTTGATGGATTTTTTTAATATAAAAGATAAAGAAAAATATGTTGTTATTTATGTTAATAATACTACTGAAGGCATAAATAAATTAGCAAAAACTCTTATAAAACAACCAAATGAAATAATATTAACTTCAAGAATGGAGCATCACTCAAACGATTTACCATGGAGAAATAGAGCAAAAGTTGAATATATTGAAGTGGATGAAAATGGCAGGCTTATAATTGCAGAATTAGAAGAAAAACTAAAGAAGAATTACGGTAGGGTAAAGTATGTATCTCTTACGGGAGCCTCTAATGTAACAGGTTATATTAATGATATTCATTTTATAGCTAAACTAGTTCATAAGTATGATGCTAAATTAATTGTAGATGGTGCACAACTTGTGCCACATAGAAGAATTAATATTAGTGGAAATACAGATGATGAACAAATCGATTTTTTGGTATTTTCATCCCACAAAATTTATTCTCCTTTTGGAGTTGGAGTGATAATTGGATTAAAAGAAGATTTTGCAAATTCAAATCCAGATTATTTAGGTGGTGGTACTGTTGAGTTAGTTCTTGATAATGAAATCACATACCTTCCTCCACCAGAAAGAAATGAGGCCGGAACACAAAACTTTTTAGGAATAATGGCCTTGATTAATTCACTGAGGGTTATAAATACTATTGGATATGATTATATTGAAAAACAAGAAAATATACTTTTGACCCATACTTTAAATGGATTCAAGAGTATTCCCAAAATAATAAACTATGGTGATACACAAAATATAAGTGATAGACTTGGAATTACAACTTTTAATATAGAAAATATGTATCATCATGATGTCGCCGACATTTTAGCTAAAAAGAAAGGGATTTCTGTAAGACATGGGTGGTTTTGTGCTCATCCTTATTGCCGAAGACTTATGAATGTAAGTGAACAAGAATCTAAAGAATTTCTTGATAATCCCACAAAAAAAATGTTAGGAATGGTAAGAGTAAGCTTTGCACTATATAATTCAATTGATGAAGTTAATATGTTTTTAAATGTATTGGAAGATATTAGCCTCGGAAAAATCAAATAATACCTTTTTATTTTAAATTGACAATGAGCAATGAAAATTATCTAATTATAATTATTTCAGCTCTGACTTTATTAAAAATGCTATTAATTATTTTATGGAATGTAATGAATATTAAAGTTTCATTACATTCCATTTCAATTAAAATTATTGATTAAATACTTTATACTTCGGAAGATTTCCTTCAAAAGTTAAAGTAGGAAGATCCTTTATTAATGGTTCAAAATAAGAATATGCATCGTCTGTTACAAAATTGCCTTCTGAATTAATCCATTCTGTAGGAAAATATCTCACATTATTAGCTATTTTGTCAGCATCAACAACAGAATATACAACTTCATAAGGTTCATTACATTCTCTATTAATATTAACCATTTTACCAGTTTGACCAACAGATGCATATTTCAAAGCCATTTTTCCAACATTGTAAGCTTCTTTTAAGTCAGTATCTGAAGCACAATGCATTGCACAACGTTGAAGAATTCCAAGTTCTAAGGCTTTAACTCTATTTGTAAAACCCTCTTTTAGGATTAACATTCTTAAATAATTCGAAACGCCACCTAGTTGTGCATGTCCAAATTTATCTTCAGATACACACTGAAATTCAGAAACAAACTTTCCATTTTGATCTCTTATTCCCTCTGAAACTATTATGTAAACTTTATTTTGTTCTTTAAATTTTTGTTTAACATCTTTTATAAATTTTTCTTTATTAAATGCTACTTCTGGAAGGTAAATGAAATCTACTACTGGCTTATTATCAAGTTTTGCAAGACAAGCTGAAGCTGCAAGCCATCCAGTATCTCTTCCCATAGTTTCTAAAATAAATATTCCATTGTTGATATAAACCGAGGCATCTAAATATGTTTCAAGTGCTGTTGTTCCTATAAATTTCGCTGCACTACCAAAGCCAGGAGTATGGTCAGTAAATTTCAAATCATTATCTATAGTTTTAGGAATACCCATAAATGTTATATCAATATTATTAAGCTTTGCATATTTTGAAAGCTTTGCAATAGTATCCATAGAATCATTTCCACCAACATAAAAAAATGTTGTTATATCATATTCTCTAAGAATATTTATTAAATTTTCATATTCCTGGCTACAAGAATCTATATCTTTTAATTTATATCTACACGATCCAAGTCCAGAAGAGGGAGTAAATCTAAATTGATTTATCTCTTCATCCGAAATCAATGATAAATCAATTATGTTTTTATTTAATATGCCTTCAATACCATTTAAACCACCATATACTTTTTCAAAAGTCTTTAGCTCCTTATTGGCATTTAAAAGTCCTACTACACTGGAATTAATTACCGATGTTGGACCTCCTGATTGGGCTATTATACAATTTGACATGAAATTTCCTCCTTGTTTGTTATACTAAACACCTTATATGTGATATACTATTCAACCATAGTAATATGCTATTTATTAATATACAATAAAAAAAGTATTTAATAAAGACTTTTTTAAGTTTTTTTTGCATATATTTAAGAAAACTTTAATTATAATAAAATAAGTTTAATCTTTAGAGGTGAAAAGAATATGAATTTATATGATGTTGTAATAATAGGAATCGCATTAGCCATGGATGCTTTTGGAGTAACCTTAGGCATTGGAATAAACCCAATACTTAAGAAAGAACATAAACTAAAATTTGTACTATCTTTTGCATTTTTTCAATTTTTATTTACATATGCTGGTGGAAGTTTAGGATATTTATTCGACACGTATATTACTAATATCTCTTCTATTGCTGGTGGAATAATTATAGAAATTGTAGGAATACTTATTATAATAGATGGCTTTAAGCAAAGGGAAAAGGAACTCCTAATAAAAAATAGAACCTGTGTAATACTTGGAATATCAGTTAGCATAGATGCTTTAGTCATTGGCTTTACTGCATTTCATCAAGTTTGTAGTAACTTATTACTTTTTGTTAATTCAGTTTTAGTTGGACTAATAACACTTTTTATTTGTACCTTAGGTTTTTTTATTTGTAGATATATAAAAAAGATAAAATTTGTAACGACATATGCAAACTTTTTCGCGGGTATTGCACTCATATTTTTGGGATTTAAGATGATATTTTTTTAATAAAATTGTCTGTATGTGATATAATATATTTAATATTTAGTTGTTAGGGGATATGAAAATGGAACCAAAAGAAATTCTAAAAGAAAAGGCACTTAAAATTACTAAAGGAAGAATAGAAATCTTAAATATATTAACAAATTCAGAGAACAGTTTATCTGCTGAAAAAATATATCAAATTTATAGAGACAATAACATAAATATTAATTTAAGTACCATTTATAGAACATTGGAATTGTTTGAAGAAAAAGAAATTACAGAAAAAATAACTCTTAATGATGGAGTATTTTCATATAAAATTAAAGGTGAAACACATAGGCATCATTTAGAATGTGATATTTGCCATAAGGAAGTTGAAATTCCATGCCCTATGCTCCAAATTCAAGAAATGGTTCAAAATTCAACTGGTTTTACGCTTACAGATCATGACTTAGTCATGAAAGGTGTCTGTAAAGATTGTAAAAAGAAACAATAACATTGTAAATAAATAAGAGGGAGAGTCCCAATTTTGAGACTCTCCCTCTTATTCATTCCATATATTGCTGATGGAAATCCCGATTTAACTTCATTAAAATAATTCGGTAGACCTATAAATTAATTTTAAACCTTTTTATATCATCTAATCCTTGATAAATTTCTTTTCTTGGGAAATTCCTTTTATTCAATTCTTCATCACTTTTTTTGAGCAATGTATTATAAAATTCACTTGCAACTTCATATACTTCAGTTGAATTATTGTTTTCTAACTCATGAAAAATTAAATCTTCTGCTTTACTATAATCTCCCCTATGAAATGATTTATTGAAAATTATTTTGAATATATCTGTTGAACTAATTTGGTCAATATTAATCTTTTCACTCTTTTTTTCTTCTTTATTAAAAAGAACTTTTGCAAATGCCATTGCAAATTCTTCAATAAGTTTTTCAATATCCATAACACGCCACCTTAATTCTTTTAATAAAACAAATGATATTCTTAAGCAAAATTGAATATGACCTATGTTCCTAGTCTAATTTTTTCTTACTATAAATCCAAGTAAAAACTCCTGCTCCTATTATTATCCATGCTAAAATCACTGCTATATTATAAGCAAAGTTTATTCCAATAGCTTCATTAGTAAAAATTCTATTCATTAATATTTCTGCATTATAATTTGGTAAAAGTTCAGCTATCCTTCTAAAAACATCATTTATTCTTATAAAAAAAGGTATCATTAAAAAAATCATAAAAATAGGCATTCCAATAGTCCCTGTACTCATTTGATTTTCTGATATAATTCCTACTACTGCTCCAAATTCCATCATAGATATAACTACTAAAATTGTTACAATAATAAACCATCCTAAATATAAAAGCCCCATCCCCATAATAAAAAACATTAATATATTAGTTCCAAGTGAAATTAATAATATTATCATAGCTTTTCCAACTAAAAATTCTAATGGTGAAACTGCTGCTAACATTAATGTTCTCAATGTGTTTTTTTCCTTTTCCTCTGCTATTATCATTGCAGTTATGAACCCTGGCACTAGTACAAAATTCATATTTAAGCACACATTTAAAATAAATAATTTACCCTCTTGAGAACCTCCAAAAAGCTTTGAATACATGAAACACAGCATTATTGGAAGTACACACATAAATAACACATTAATATTTCTTGATAAGTCCTTTGCTTCTTTCTTAAATAATGCATTAACTCTTCTTATTGAAAAATCCATTATAGTTCCCTCCCTGTTAAATGCAGAAATATTTCTTCTAAATTCGGTTCCATAGAGTGTATCGATAAAACTTGTCCTTGTTTCATCCAACTCTCAATTTTTTCTGCACCTTCTTTATTGTTTTTTACAATAACTGAATTATTTTCACTTTTTAATTTAACTTGTATATCGTCACCTGCATATTTTAATTTTAGAGCTTCTGGATTTCCAATCTCAACTATTTCTCCTTCATTTAAAAAGGCTACTCTATCACAAAGTTTATCAGCTTCATCCATATTATGTGTAGTTAAAAATATAGTAGTACCTTCTTTGTTGAGTTTTCTAAGAAACCTATGAATTTCTAAAGTTGTTCCAGGATCTAACGCTGAAGTTGGTTCATCTAAGAATAATAGTTTTGGTTTATGAAGCACAGCTATTGCAAGCATTACTCTTTGCTTCATTCCCTTTGATAATTTCTTTACGATCTTATTTTTGAAATCTAGCATCTTCATATTTTCAAGTACATAATCAACATCCTTTTCATGCAATTTATTAATATTAGCAAATAACATGAGATTGTCTTTAACTGTAAGCCTTTCATACAAACCGCTATTATCAGTAAGTACACCAATATTCCTAAGAACCTTGCTTTCTTCAACATATATTTCCTTTCCAAGAACCATCACTTGTCCACTGGTAGGTATTAATTGTGATGTAAGAATCTTTATCGTAGTTGTTTTTCCTGCTCCACTTGGACCTAAAAATCCAAAAATTTCTCCTTCTTTAATATCAATGTTCAAATTTTTTACTACTGTACTTTTATTAAAATCTTTTCGCACTTTTTTCATAGAAATTATATTTTCCAAAATTGTTTTCCTCCTTTTAGAATCTTGTTATGACATTTACTAGAACAATATCTACTTTTCTAAATAAACATACCGCTCATATAAATTCAATATATTGTTTTAGTTGCTTCAACAATATAATTATCATATATTTCAAAGGAGCTAACTACAAAAATACCATGAAAGGAGTAAAAATAATGTTAAATGGTGCAATAAATACCCTGAAACAATGCAGCTCTAATGCATTATAATCATATCTTCTTCTGAATGGAGTATATATCGTGCTAAATGAAACACTTATATTTTTAAAATATCCTTCAATTCAGCTAATTTTCCCTTAGAGAGTGGGATAGAACTTTTTTGCTTATCATCTAATGTTAAACTATAACTATTTCTTGTCCAGGTTATTACTTCCCTTACTTTTTGAAGATTTACAATGTAAGATCTATGACATCTAAAGAAACCAAAACATTCTAAATTATTTTCAAGTTCTGTGAGTGTCATCATACAAGGAAACTTTTCTCCCCTTATATTTAAGTTACTTATTCCAGCTTCACTTTCTATATAATCTATTTCTATAGGATCAAATAATAAAATTCTTTCTTCTAGTTTTGCTGGAATTTTTTGAATTCTATGTAGATAATCTTTTTCTTCTTTATAATTTAATTCACTACGCTCATCATCTTTTTTATCTTCATTTTCTTTCAATCCATTTTCATCAATAATATAAGTTTTTCCTCCAATTAACATTGTGTCCTTAAAGGACATGGAAATACTTAATACTGCTGTTCCTTTAGAACATAATTCTTCAATATTCTCCAGTATTATTCTTATCCCCTCTTTATCCATATTAAATATTGGATCCTGACATATTAGTAGTTTAGGTTCTTTCAATATCTCCCTAGCAAAAGCAAGCATTTTTCTTTTAGAATAATTTAAAGTTTTTATTTTTTTATTAGCAATATCTAATAAGGAGAATTTTAGCATTATATCTTTATAATTAACCTTAGAATTAATTATGTCACTATAATATTTCATATACTCATCTACTGTAAGTCTCTCATAAAAACCTTCATCCCTAAATACTACGCCAATACTTTTTTTATTTTTCTTTATATACTCACTATGCTTTATATCCTCTATGTATATTTCACCTGTCCCTAGTATTTCTTTATCTAATATAAGTTTAATTAATACATCGCTAAGTTCGCTACTAGATTCTATACTTACTAAATTTCCTTTTTCAACTTTGAAATTAATATTATTTATTAAATTATCATTTTGCTTTTTATATAAATTTTTTATTTCTAACAATGTAATCTCTTCCCCTCAACCTTTTATATATAATATTCTTACTTAACACTTACTGACTTTAACTTTTATGTATTAGTTTGTCCACAAAATTATACCAACTATAATTCGCCTTGTCTAAATTTTCAATGCTAGTATCTTTTTGCCATATGGAAAAGTCATGCTTCTTTTAAATCCCACTCAGTATCTCCAACATATATTGAATTTTTATAGTCTATAAAATATCTATCTAATCCATGTGATTTAAAGTAGTTGGTGATTATTGAATCTATAATTGCTTATTCAAAATAAGAAAAATCCTCATAGCCATAAATAAATATTTATAACAATGAGGATTAATTTTTTATATTTAATAATAATATCTTAATATTATCTACTTATTTTCATTGAGTCTTCTATTATCATATCTATTAGCTTTGAAAAAACTATATTTAAAGCTGCTGCACTTTTAGGAATTAAACTATTTTTAGTCATACCTGGAAGTGTGTTTACTTCTAAGATATAAGGTATTCCTTGCTCTGTAACTATCATGTCAACTCTAGAATATACTTCACATTTTAGTGCTTTATAGGTTTCTAATGCCAACTTTTCTACTTCTTCATGCAATTTTTTTTCTAATTGTACTACAATCTCTTCTGCTCCACCATCTTGATATTTTGAAGCAAAGTCAAAAAATTCTGATTTTGGTTTTATAGCAATTACTGGCAACATTTTATCTCCATAAATAGGACATGTTATTTCATCACCTTTTATAAACTTTTCTATCATAACTTCATTGTCCCATTTGAAAGCCTCTGCTACACAGTCTTCAATGTCTTTTTCTTCTTTTACAATGAACGTAGCTACACTTGATCCACCATGAGTTGGCTTAACTACAACGGGATATCCAATTTTATTTATTTCATTAAAATCTATATTCTCATTTTTTCTTAAATTAATCCAAGGTGCAGTTCTGATTCCAGCAGCAATTAAAATAGATTTGGATACATCTTTGTCCATACACATAGCACTGCTTAAAGGTCCACAACCAGAGTATGGTATTCCGAGTGTTTGAAGTACTGCTTGAACATTTCCATCTTCCCCAAATTGACCATGTAATGCTAAAAGTGCAAAATCAATTCCTTTAGTTTTAGTTATTATATCTTCTTTTTTATCTATCACAACTTGTACCACTTCATACTTCTTCTTATCTATATTCTCAATTATAGAATTTCCACTTTTTAATGATATTTCTCTTTCTGATGAAATACCACCCATTATAACTCCAATTTTCATAGCTTGCCTCCAAATATTTTTTAATTCTAGCTAATAATAAACACTTCTAAATAATTATTAATTTAGTTTTATTATTATAGCCTATATTCATTTTAATAAATTAATAGAAACATTAAAAGAACCACTAAGTCTTTAAATACTCTTAACTGTGGCTCATTTAATCAATTCCTATTATTACATATAATTTCAACTACTTTAATTTAATCTTATTTTCATATCTACATAACTGACTTAAAGGACATTCCCCGCATTTGGGATTTCTAGCTATGCAACATCTTCTCCCATGAAATATTAAAAGATGGTGCATAAGTGTCCACTCTTTCTTAGGTAATTCTCCTCGTAATTGCATCTCTACGTCTAAAACATTTTCTGATTTTGCAAGTTCTAATCTATTGGAAACTCTAAACACATGAGTGTCTACAGCTATTGATTGCACATTAAATGCATTAGATAAAACAACATTCGCTGTTTTTCTACCTGCTCCAGCAAGTGACATTAGCTCTTCCATAGTCTTTGGAACTTCTCCATTAAATTTTTCTTTGAGCTGCCTAAACATGAGTATTAAATTTTTAGATTTATTTCTATATAATCCAATTTGCTTTATTCTTTCTTCAAGTTCATCACTTTTCAATGTCAAAAAAGCATCTAAATCTGGATAATCTCTAAATAAATCTTTTGTAACTTCATTTACTTTCTTGTCTGTTGTTTGAGCTGATAATATTGTAGCTACAAGTAATTGAAGTGGTGTCTCGTGATTTAATTCACATTTTGCATCAGGATATGTTTCTTTCAAAATATCTACAATTTTTTTTGTTCTTACTTTCATATATTTTGTAATCTCCTTATTATACCTCATATAGCATAAGCTTACTTATATACTCCCCTATACTTTTCAGGCAAAAGATTTGCTACACTTTTCATTAATATTTCCATACATTTATCATCATATTCATGCTTATCCTCATCTTTTTCTTTTATAGGAAATACAATTTTTTCGCCTATATTTACAGTAACATCTGCATGCTGCCATGTTTCTGATCCCATATCTCCCTTTTCACTTATAGGCAATAATTTATCAGTTCCTGCCATACCTATTGGGATTATATCTGCTTTTGCCATTCTAGCAAACATTAATACCCCTTTTTTACCTTCAATCATTGCACCCGTTCTACTTCTAGTACCCTCTGGAAATATTACAATATTTTCACCACTTTTTAAGGTTTTAACAACCTTTGTAATAGCATCTTTATCAGCTGAATTAGGCTTAATTGGTATATGCTTAACTATTTTAGCTCCTAATTGTGTTATTCTATTATCCGATAATTTTATTCCCATTACAAAATAGGGATCACTTTTTTCTTTTAATATTTTTGATAAAACCAATCCATCTGCATTACTTAAGTGATTACCTACAAATATTATTGGTTTTTTAGCCTTATCTATATTATCCATGCCACTAATTGTTATGTTTGCATACGTCTTAAGATAATTAGTAACTATTTTTTTAGCTACTTTTACAACTAATCCTTCTGGCAACATTTTTATAATTGTTATTGCAATTGGTGATAACATTTTTTTTCCAACCTTTCTTATAAAAACTATCTATTTGTATATTATATATTTTTTCATGTACCTATGCAATTCCTAAAAAATTCGCATCTATATATAGTAATATTTTTTTAATAATTTTCAATTTATTAATATTAAAATTTCAATTATATAATTTTAAACACTGAAAAAGATATGAACATTGAACTTGTTCATACCTTTCTCATATAATTATTAACCACTTTAGGCACAATCAAAAAAACAACAAGTCTATTTGCCAGCCTATTTTCCATCAGGCTACGTCGGAAAATTGACCTAATAGGCCCGCTATGAGGGCAATTTGTCTCCTTGCCTGATGAAAAATATTCATGGCAACTTTGGACTCGTTATTTATTTTCATGTGCCTTAATAAAAATACCATACTAAATAACCATATCATTAAATATTTTCTTTTTACGTCCTTTTATATCACTTATTTCAATTATAGTTGCTGCTTTTGTAGTTCTTACAATATTTTTAGCTGGACTTCCTACTGCAGTTGCTTTTGCTGGAACATTTTTTACTACTACAGCATTAGCCCCTATTTTAGCACCTTTTCCCACCGTAATAGGGCCAAGGACTTTTGCTCCTGTCCCTATTAATACATTATCCTCAATAGTTGGATGTCTTTTCCCTATATCTTTTCCTGTTCCCCCAAGGGTTACTCCATGATAAAGGGTCACGTTATCTCCAACCTCAGCAGTTTCTCCAATTACTACACCCATTCCATGGTCTACAAATAATCCTTTTCCTATTGTAGCTCCTGGATGAATTTCTATACCTGTAAAAAATCTGGCTAATTGTGAAATTAATCTTGCTAAGAAAAACCTGTTCTTCAAATAAAGAAAATGTGCTATTCTATATGATATTAATGCATGAATACATGGATATAATAGAAACACTTCTATTTTACTTTTAGCTGCTGGATCTTCATTTAAAACTCTTTCTAAATCATAATTTAATCTCTTAAACACAGCTTATTCTCCTTTTTCTAATAGTATTCAGTAGAATTGTAATACGATTAATCGTATAGTCCCATTGATATATATTTTTCGCCTCCATCTGGAGCAATAGCAAGTACCTTTTTACCTTTTCCAAGCTTTTTAGCAATTTGTATAGCGGCATATATTGCTGCTCCAGAAGATATTCCAACTAATACACCTTCAATTTCAGCAAATGCTTTTGCTGTTTTAAATGCATCATCATCTTTTACTTTTATTATTTCATCTACATATTCCTTTTCATAAACACTTGGAACAAAGCCAGCTCCAATCCCTTGAATTTTGTGTCCACCTGGATTTCCACCACTTAAAACTGGCGAATTAGCTGGTTCAACTGCAACTGCTTTAATACTCGGATTTTTCTTTTTTAAGTTTTTAGATATACCTATTACAGTTCCACCACTTCCAACTCCTGCTACAACTACATCTAAATCTGGTATATCTTTATATATTTCTTCTGCTGTTGTTGCATAATGTTTTTCTGGATTAGCTATATTTTCAAATTGTTGTGGAAGAAAATATCCTTCTTGTTTTCCTATTTCTTCTGCTTTTTCTATAGCACCTTTCATTCCTTTAGCACCTTCAGTTAATATAAGTTCTGCACCATAAGCCTTGATTAACTCTCTTCTTTCTTTGCTCATTGTTTCTGGCATTACTATAGTGACTTTATAGCCTTTCAATTTACCTACAAGTGCAAGCCCTATTCCTGTATTTCCACTTGTTGGTTCTACTATTGTTGTTCCTGGTTTTAAAAGACCTTCTCTTTCAGCTTTTTCAACCATTCCAAGAGCTGCTCTATCTTTAACACTTCCACCTGGATTAAATTTTTCAAGTTTAACAAATACATCTGCAATATTTTCATCATTAATTAAATTATTTACCTTTAAAATCGGTGTATTTCCGATTAATTCTAGTCCTCCATTATAAATCATATTATTTTCCTCCTTAAATTGTTATTCATTTTTTAATATTTTACATTTTATATTATTTTTTATACTTAATTTTTATAACAAAAAAACTTCATCTTCTATATAAATATAGAGACGAAGTAAAATTTCGTGGTTCCACTCTAATTGGATTAAGTAATTAATCCATCTCAGTTAGACATTTTAAAATGTCATATCACTATAACGGGTGAACCCGGAGAATCTTACCAAGGCATATGCACAAAATATAACAATAACTTGTTTTTTTGAATATCCCATATTCAGACTTCAACTCCAAAGGGCACTTTGCATAAATTTTTGATGAAAAGTTCTCAGCTACCTTTTCTCTCTGTAAACTTCCTTTATGTTACTTTCCTTTTTCATAGTTTTTAATTCTTAGTGTTTTGATAGGGTTTATATTAATATTATATTCCATACAGAAAAAAAGTCAACACTTTTTTTATAATTTGTCCATAAAAAAGTGTCCACTTTCTTTCGTTTTCCTAATTTTTCTTTTTCCAAAGAGGATATAAAAATTCATCTATTAAATCATGAATAATTACTATTCCTACCAATTTTTCCTCTTCATCTATTACTGGTACAGAATTCAAATCATATTTTGCTGCAACTTCAATAGCTTCATTTATTTTGTCATCATGCTTTACGCGCGATACTACTTCATCCATTATTTCTTTAATTTTTATATTAGCATCATTTATTATTAAATCTCTTAAAGAAATCATCCCTAGAATATGTTCTTCTTCATTTGTTATATATATATAATGAATAACTTCTTCATCTGGTTTCATTTCTTTTAACATTTCAATTGTCTCTCCAGCTGTAATGTCCAAATTAACAGATATGAATTCTTTACTCATTATACTACCAACTGTTTCATCTTCATATTGTAAAAGTTCCTTAACCTCATCTGCATCTTCTTTTTCTAGATTTATTAATATTTTTTCTCTTTCTTCTTCATCTAAATCATCTAATAAATCAGCAATTTCATCGTTAGGCATATTTTCTAATACATCAACAGTTTTACTATCTGATAATTCCTTAATTATAGTTCCTTTATATTCTGAATCTATTTCTTCTAACGTATCAGCTGCTAAATCTTCATCTAAAGATTCTAATACTTGTTTTCTGGAATTTGTATCTAAATTTTCTAATATATCTGCAAGATCGGCTGGATGCAACGTTGATAATTTTTTATATGGTTCAGTTAGTTTTAAATTATTATCAACCATTTCTAAGGATTCAACGTCATCCCACATTAAAACTTTATCTTCTAAATCTTTTCTCATAATTTTATAGCAAAACTTCATTATACCTGCTATTTTTAATCTTCTATATCTAGCTAAAGGACCTATTTCAACTCCAATAACTCTATATTCTCCTGCAATTTTTGCAATTCTCAAATCATTAACTCTAACAACTTGTTTTCCGTTTATATCAACTATCTTTTTATCTAACAGATTTTCTGAAAGAAGATAACTATATCTCATTGGAAGTATCTCTTTACTTCCCCTTGTTTTTATCTTGAATTTCCCATCTTTATTGGCAAATTCTATATACCTAAATTCATAATGAAATGTAACTCCATCTCTTTTTAGTTTATATCCAATTACTCTAGGATAACCTTCTTCTGTAGTTACATAAACATCTCTTAAATGACCTAAAACATCTCCAAATTCATCATAAACTTTTTTATCTATAATATTTGTATATAGAAATATAGATAATTCCATCATAATTATGTCCTCCTTACTTTCGCATAGAAAGAAAGTCTTTAAATAGAACTCATATTTCTAAATAACACTTACATTTACTTATATATTTTGAGTTAAATTTCAGATAAAAGACTTTTCTTCTGAATATATTTAGTTTTTACTGTATTGCATTTTATATTCTGAGGTCCAGCCTCCATCTTGTCCACCACCCTTAATTCAGTTAAAAGTTAACAATTAATAGTTAGAAATGAAATCTTTTGAGATTTCTTTAAATTACTACTGTCTTTAATTATTATATTACATTATATAGTCATGAAAAGGCAATAAGTTTTTATTACTTAATTAAACTCATCTGCAATTCTTGATTTTTCTAAAATCATTTTAGCACATATATCATCTCACTCACTTTTTCTACTCCTAGTACATAATTTATACTTATGCTTAATTTGTGAAAATTTAATACAAGAGCTTCTATATATTTATATGTGAAAAAGTTCTTGGTTGTGCTGACGCACTTCTTTTATCTGTGTATATTGTTTGTAAACTAATTATTGTTATGTTAAGATACTTTAAGGCACATTCAAATATACAGTATACATTTGATCTGTATTTTATGTGCATGAAACTAAACCTTAAAAAATTTAAAGAATTGGAGTTAATAATATATGAAACTTTGCAAGGAATTTTTACCTATTAGTAAAGAAGATTTAGAAAAAAGAAAAATTGAACAACTAGATTTTATTATTGTTTCTGGTGATGCTTATGTAGACCATCCTTCTTTCGGAACTGCTATTATAGGTAGAACCCTTGAAGCACAAGGTTTTACTGTTGGAATTATAGCTCAACCAAAATGGCATGATTGTGAAGACTTTAAAAAACTTGGCAAACCTAAGTATGGTTTTTTAGTCAATTCAGGAAATATAGACTCTATGGTTAATCATTATACAGCTGCTAAAAAGACAAGACGTGAGGATTTATATTCTCCTGGCGGTGAAGCTGGGCATAGACCAGATAGAGCCGTTATAGTTTATTGTAATAGAATACGAGAAGCTTATAAAGATGTAGCTATTGCAATTGGTGGAATAGAAGCAAGTCTTAGACGTTTTGCTCATTATGATTATTGGGATAATAAGGTACGACGCAGTATTCTCGTGGATTCAAAAGCTGATTTGCTAATGTATGGCATGGGTGAAAAGACTATAATTCAGATTGCTGATTTATTTAGATATGGGGCAAGTATTAAAAACATTACTACTGTACGTGGAACTTGTTATTTAACTAAAGATATATCAAATATTAAAAATTCAGCTATAGTACCTTCCTTTGAAGAAGTATCTACTGATCAAAAATCTTATGGTGAGGCCTATAAATTAGAATATTACGAACAAGATTCTATAAATGGCAGAACCATAGTTCAAAAATATGGCGACAGATATTTAGTTCAAAATCCACCTCAAGAAGACTTAACTCAAGCTGAAATGGATATGACCTATGATTTACCTTATACAAGGACATATCATCCAATATATAAAGCAAACGGCGGAATACCTGCAATACAAGAAGTTGAATTTTCAATAACTAGTCATAGAGGATGTTTTGGTTCATGTTCTTTCTGTGCTTTAACTTTCCATCAAGGAAGAGTTATTCAAAACAGAGGTCAAGAATCAATAATTGAAGAAGCAAAGCTACTCACAACTTTGCCTAATTTCAAAGGATACATCCATGATATTGGTGGCCCTACTGCAAACTTTAGACATAGAGCTTGTAATAAGCAAATAGAGCATGGAACTTGTAAGAATAAACAATGTATGTTCCCAGCTCCCTGCAAAAATTTAATAATAGATCATACAGAGTATCTTTCACTTTTAAAGAAAGTTAGAACTCTTCCTGGAATAAAAAAAGTATTTATTCGTTCTGGACTTAGATATGATTATCTTATACATGATAAAAATGATTCCTTTTTTAAAGAATTATGTGAACATCATATAAGTGGTCAATTAAAAGTTGCTCCAGAGCATGTTGTTCCAAGAGTATTAAATCAAATGGGTAAGCCAACAAAGGAAATTTATGATAGATTCGTTAATAAATATTTTCAAATAAATGATAAACTAGATAAAAAGCAGTTCTTGGTTCCTTATTTAATGTCTTCTCACCCTGGCTCAGATTTAAAGGCAGCAATAGAACTAGCAGAATATATAAAACAAATGGGATATACACCAGAACAAGTACAAGATTTTTATCCTACCCCAGGCAGTTTATCAACTACAATGTATTACACCGGAGTTAATCCAATTACAGGAGAAGAAGTTTATATTCCAAGAACTTCTGAAGAAAAAGATATGCAAAGAGCATTAATACAATTTGCTGTACCTAAGAATCATTTAAAGGTTAAGAAAGCCTTAATGAAGGCTAATAGACAAGATTTAATTGGTAACGGAAAAGATTGCTTAATAGGATTTGTTCCTGGAAAGCTTGGCTATCAAGGCAAGCATAAAGCTAATAGTAAATCTTCTACTGATAATGCAACTAAAAATAATGATTCTAATATAAATAGCAATAACTCTTCTAATAAAAACTCAAGTGTTCCTAGAAATAATAATTCTAAAAACACTTCTGATACAAATTCGAAGAACTCAAATAGTAATTTGGGTAATAGTTCAAATAAAAATACTAAAAACTCTGCTAAAAAGAACAACAATACTAAAAAAAGAGTACATTAGAAAATAGCTATCTTACAATATAACAGGATATTCGTAAGGTAGCTATTTTAAATTTAAATTTCCATTGAGATGTTTTGGCTTATATTATTAATTTGACGTTTAATACTTTAATCTATTCTTCTAGATCATCTTTACCCAGCATTATTACTATAAATTCTAAAATTCTAAAATTCTAAAATTCTAAAATTCTAGGCATTTTAACTCCGTCTATTTAATTCAATAGTTTTATAAATTTAGAACCTAGGATTTACTTCTTTCATTTTAGTGACACAAATGGTAAATGTCATATGGTTTATCCCTAGTAAACATTACTTCAAAATTATTCATGTATATAAAACTACTATTCTTATGTTACTATAAGGTATATAATATATTCTGTTAGATAAAATTATGTTATTCAAAATTTAATTTATTTAAAATGTTAAATATAAATTAACATTATTTCTTTATATAAAAGATATAATTTAAGTGAAATGGAGATGGTGATTATTAAGAAAGATGCTTATATTATGATAACTCAAACAGGAACAAAATTTTCTAGAGTATTACAATTATTCACACATGCTCCATATAATCATGCATCTATAGCACTTGATGAAAATTTAGAATCCTTATATAGTTTTGCAAGACAAAACTTATATATTCCTATATTCGCTGGTTTTGTTAAAGAAGATATTAATAAAGGTGTATATAAATTACATGATAATACTTTATGTAAGATTTATCGTATTTCAATATCTGAGAAACAATATTTAAGTTTGCAAAAATCAATCGAGGAATTTGAAAGAAATGAGGACAAGTATAGTTATAACTTTGTAGGACTACTTACAATGTTATTTAATATTCCATATCATAGAGAACATCACTATGTATGCTCACAATTCGTTGCATATTTATTACATGACTCTAAATCTATAAATTTCGAAAAACACTTTTCTCTAGTTCGTCCACAAGATTTTACTTCTTTATCTGAGTTAAATTTAATTTACTCTGGAAAATTATCAAACTATACAGCATAAAAAGATCACCTACTGTTTGATTTATTGAAATTAAACAGTAGGTGATCTTTTTTGCACATTAAGGCACATGAAAATAAATAACAAGTCCAAAATTGCCATGAATATTTTTCATCAGGCAAGGAGACGAATTAACCTCATAGTGGTCCTATTAGGTCAATTTGCCGATGCAGCACGATGGAAAATAGTCTGGCAAATGGACTTGTTATTTTTTTGATTGTGCCTAATATTGACTAATTATTTTTGGGATACATCTTGAAACCTTTTAACACTAAATTCATAATTATAAGGAATATCACATCCCCTATTACTGAATAAGGAAAAATTTTAATTCCACCTAAAATAACAATATCTTCTATTATTACTATTGAAATTGCAATAATTACAAACCATATTCCCATTTTATTCGCAAAAGGTTTATCTAATAAAATTACATTTAAAATAAGCATTACCCCAAGTAATATCAATGAAAATAAAAATAAATTTGTTTCTTTATCTATTTCTAATATAAATCCATATAAGTAGCTTACTTGTACTGTTACTTTAGAAATATATATTATTCCTATGTAAATAGCACATATTATTATTGCAATAATATAGTTTCCACCAAAATTGAATTTCTCTGACCTTAAATAAACATAAGTTATAGCAAGTATCATAAGTGGAATTGATAAGTGATTTAAAAATATTATTGATTTTAAATAATATATTATAGTGCTATTTTTTAATATACATAAAAGAAATAATGCTATATTTCTTAACAAAAATAATGTAATTACCAGTGTTAAATAAATTTTTATTTTCTTTGGTGAAACTTCTAAATTCTTTTTCATAATAGAAAAAGACAAAAAAATTATAAGTAACAAAATCAAATAGTATGCAAAATTCACAAATTACGCTCCCATCCACATTCCTGTTACTTATATTTATTATAATTTATTCTATTTTATACCTAAAAGCTTAATTCCACCTTTAATACATTGAATTCTTAAAGGAAAATCTGGACCTCTTTCTCCATCAATATCTGTAACAATATCTTCTGGTGATTCAATATATACATCATCTGTTTTAAAGTAAACAACCTTATCTGAGTCTAAGTGCTCTCCCTTTAATAGTTTTATAAATAATGGTAATAATTCCATTACTTGTATAGCCTTAAACATTATTACATCTAATTTCCCATCTGTAATTTCTGCTTCATACGCTAAATTAAGACTCCCAGCTGTTTTACCATTAAACACTAAAAGTAAATACATCTCACCTTCATAATCACATTCTTTTGATGATAGCTTTACTTTTAATTTTCTAAAGTTAGGTAATTCTTCAATACCCTTTAAATAGTATGCTAATTTTCCTATTGTATTTTTTAAATTTGCATCTATTTTTTGAGATATATCAGTAAAAAGTCCTGTACTAGCAACATTTATAAAGTAGTCATCATTTATTTTACCTACATCAACTGCTACTGGTTTTGAATCTAAAATTTGCCTACACGCTTCTTGTATGTCACTTGACATATTAATAAACTTTCCAAAATCATTTGCAGTTCCAACTGGTAATATTCCTATAGGTATATTTATATTTCTATGTTTCATAGCATTTACTAGAGAATCTACTGTCCCATCTCCACCAGCTATTAAAATATAGCTATAAGTTTCATCTATTATATCTAAAGCTTCTGCTAAATCTTTACCCTTTTGAATTCTATATGGAACAATTGTCATATCTGCTTCTTGATGCAATTTTATAACATTATCTAATTCATTTATTATGTTATTTTCTCCCGAGTATGGGTTGTATATGAACCGTACATTTTTCATAAATTAACCTACCTCCATAAATTTTTCATATCAAATTATTACATATACTGGCTATCAGATAAATTTCATTATATCATTTTACTTATTTAATGTCGATACTACACAATCTTAATACAATCTTAAAGTTAAGTTAGGCCTTATATTATTTTTATTTTTATGCTATAATATTGCTTTATAAGTATTTTATATAATTTTAGGAGTGATTTGATGAGGAAAAGTTGTATTCCTAATGTATTTACCTTTATTAATTTATCTTGTGGAGTTATATCTATATTATCAGCAATGGATGAAAAGTATGCAATGGCAGGTGTATTTATTTTACTTGCAGGATTGGTAGATAGGTATGATGGAAGGATAGCTCGCTTTTTAGATGTTTCTAGCGATTTAGGTAAAGAGTTAGATTCTTTGGCTGATTTGGTTTCTTTTGGAGTAGCACCATCTATATTAGTATATTTATTATTTAAGCTTGAATCTTTTGGGCCAAAAGGATTATTAGGTTTTGCAGTACTATTATTATTCCCGATCTGTGGAGCATATAGATTGGCTAGATTTAATGCTGCTGAATTTGATGGTTCCTTTACTGGTGTACCAATAACAATAGTTGGTTGTTTTATGGCTCTTTTTTCAATAATAGTTATCCAACTTAATTTAGACATGACAATGTTAATTTACATTTCATTTTTATTAATGATTATTGGTTCATATTTGATGGTAAGTACGATTAGATTAAAGAAAGTTTAAAATATACGGATTAATAAAAAACTCTGTCTTTCAATTTTGAGACAGAGTTTTTATTGTTCTATATTATGCACTAGCAAAAAAATAACAAGTCAGCATGCTAGTCTATTCTGCGCTATACTGCGTCGGTATATTCACCTAATAGCCCGCTATGAGGTAAATATACCTCCTTGTCTGACGCAAAATATACATCGCATCATTGACTTGTTATTCTCTTTCTAGTGCCTTAAAACTTTACTTTTAATCTTCTTCTCTTTCAGAATTTTGAAAATTCAGTTCATTATCTATTTCTGTGAATATCTTATCTTTTTCTGTGCTTATTGTAATATAATCATATTTAATCTTGCAATATTTTAAATATGACCCTTCACATTTATCTAATATACTCACTAATTTATCTATTAATTCACCAACCTGTTCAACTCTTTCTAGTGCTTTTCTCATTTCACTTTTTTTTGTTAAATTCACACTATTCAATTCTGATGCTCCTGCAATTAATAGTCTATAAGCATCTACATAATTTTTTAATAATGTACTTAAATTGTCTATGTCCTCATATTGCTTTTTAGCTAAATCCTCAAACCTCATATATTATCCCTTATAAAATTAATACTCACTATTATACTTTCATATTCAAAGTTTCACTATTTGCATAATCCTCATCTATATCACTTAGTATGTTTTTTGTATTTTCATCCTCCAAATCAGCTTCT
The DNA here is from genome assembly GCF_019977655.1 of Clostridium gelidum. Classification (NCBI taxonomy): domain Bacteria; kingdom Bacillati; phylum Bacillota; class Clostridia; order Eubacteriales; family Clostridiaceae; genus Clostridium; species Clostridium gelidum. Next base: position 981,711 of record NZ_AP024849.1, on the reverse strand, counting down.
ACTATATCTTCATTAATTATAGGTTCTTGTAATATTTCTTCATCCATCTTGAAGAAATTTATGTGTTTATTTTTAACGCCCCCATATATATCTGCCTTTGCTAGAAATATTTCATTTTCTTTTAACTCTTCATCTCGTTTTAATGATTTAGACTCTTGTAATCTATAAAAAGTTTTATCTTTCAAATCTTGAACATACACAATTGGAACTATGAATTCCTCTGGATACTTAAAAATCATCTATTTTGCCCCCCTATTTGCAATCCTTCTTATCTAGTTTTTTAAAATATGATCTTGGATATTTGCATAATGGGCATTTCATAGGTGCCTCTTTACCTTCATAAATATATCCACAATTTAAACATAACCATTTCGCTTCTTTATCTGACTTAAATATTGTCCCATACTTAATTTCTTTAGCTAATTCTAAGAATCTTTCTTTATGATGTTCTTCTACCTCTTGAAGTTCTTTATAGAAATCTGCAATTTCATCAAACCCTTCATCTCTTGCTGTTTCTTCAAATTCTTTATAAATAACTTTACTTTCTTCTGATTCCCCAAGTGCTGATTCTATTAAGTTATTCTTCGTACTATTAATTCTATCTAAAAATCTTCTATATACTTCTCTAGCATGAGCCTTTTCATTTCCTGCAGTTTCATCAAATATTTCTCCAACATACATAAATCCATCCGCTCTAGCTTTATCTGCATAAAAGGTATATTTATTTCTTGCTCTTGACTCTCCTGCAAATGTTTTAAATAAATTTTTTTCTGTTTTACTTCCCTTTAAGTTCATCATAATCTCCTAAAAATATTATTCTCTCACATAAACAGAATATTCATTTCTAATTTTTTTGTTACTTTCTTACCAATGTACAATTGACAATTAGCAATGCACAATTAATGAAACAGTGCTTGCTTTTTTTATCTGTGAATTGTTCTTGATTGCACTTCGTGCTTTTTTTATCTGTGTACATTTTTTAATTTCACTGGAATTTATTCCTTAATTGTCAGTTGTACCTTGTCAATTGTTAATTGTTTTAAGATACAATGATCTTCTTTTCTTGATTACAAATTAAAGTCACGTCTTGTTTATCATCAGACTTAGTAATTAATTTAACATCATGCCCCCAAAGTTCTTGTACATATTTTAATGTTTCTTTAGCATAAGAAAGCTCCAAAGCTCTACCATCAAAGACGTTTTCTAAAGTTAATGTATAATTTCTCTTATTTAAATCTACAACTTTAATATATGGTATATTCCCCATACCTGCAGTATACGAAAGTGTATCTCTTATGGTTTTCCAGCCAGTTTTATCTGATATTTCTTCAATAATAGTATCAAAGCTCCTCACATTATATTGAAATAAATTTAATTCTTCACATAATTCTTTAGTTAAATAACGCCTTAAGAAAGAAGAGTCTCTCTCAATTTCTCTAACTTCAAATATTTTTTCTTTTCCATACCTTTTTTCAATATCTTCAAATATCTTAAAACCAATATAATATGGATTTAATCCCCCTATTGCAGGTGCTATTACATCATTATGCCTTTTTAAAAATTCAAAATGTAAGTCTTGCGGCAATTCTAATTGTTTTAAAATATTATAATGGGTATAGCTTGCCCAACCTTCATTCATTATTTTAGTTTCAATTTGTGGAATAAAATATTCAGTTTCTCTTTTAACTATTTTTAGAATAGTTTTTTCCCAATCTTCTAAATGACCATAATCTATTATAAATCCAATAAGATCATCTACAGGTTCTAATGGAATCTTTTCTAAATCTGGTAATTTTATTTCTTTATATGAATCTAAAATATTCCTATTTTCTCTTTTGTTTTCATACTCTTTTAATATATTTTCTTTAATTTCATCATTTGATAATTCTTTTATCCCAATATTCCTTTTAGATTGAAATCTTATAGCATGAGCAGCATCTAATATTCTCTCGACTTCACCATATCCTATGCTGGGATTATCAATATATTCTCTTATTATTTTTGCATCTAAATTAAACATTTCTAAAGTATATTTCGCATTAGTTCCCTGTTTGAACAATCTATTATTTTTAAAAAAATCATTATGTCCATATACATGTGCCATTGTTAATATTTGCAGTAATAATGTATTATCTTTCATTAAATATGCTAAACAAGGATCTGAATTAATTACCATTTCATAAGGAAGACCTGTAAGGTTTAGAGAATACAAGGTTTTATTTTTTTCGTAAGATTTACCAAAACTCCAATGAGGATATCTTGATGGCATTCCAACATAAGCTTCATATCCTATCATCTCATTAAAACCTATGACTTCAAATTCTTGAGGATAAAAATCTAATCCATATCCCTTAACCTTTTTTTCTATTTTTTCATTCCAGTTCTCAATATCACTAAAACCATACTCCAACTTCTTATTCCTCCTTCCATGCACATTCTAAAAATAATAGACCAGTATGCTTGTATATTTTTTTCATGTGCCTAACTCCTTCCTAAGCATAATCTTAAGTGCTTCCCATAAATCCTTTTTCTCTTTTATAATTACAGGAACAAATTTTTCATCCGTTATTTCTTTTGTAAACTTATAATACATTGTTGTTGTATATGTTGATGGTAAAAGTTCTGCATAACCAAACATATTGCTAACTTTACATATATTTTTAACTGCTATAACTGCCCTTTCATTATCTTCTGACCAATTATCCCCATCACTTGCATATATACTGTATATGTTCCATGCTGCTGGTGGATACTTTTCTTCAACTAATTTTAATGCTTCATTAATTCCACTTGATATATAGGTACCCCCGGATTCAGATTTGTGAAAAAATTCATACTCATCAACTCTTCTTGCAACAGTCGTATGATATATAAATTCAAATGCTATATTGTTATACTTTCTTTTTAAAAAAGTAGCTAGTACAAAAAAATATGATCTTGCTAAATATTTCTTTGTTATGTCCATTGAACCAGAAGCATCCATAATAAATAACATGACAGCATTACTATCTTTTTTTGGTTTCATCTTAACCCGATAATATTTCAAATCTTCTTCTTTGAATGGAAATCTCTCTAATTCCTGTTTATTTCCCAATTCCCGAAGTGCTCTTTTCTTTCCTTGTTTTCTTGCAATCTTGGACATAACTGTTTTCTTTTTTGCAAGTCTAGGTCTTATTCCATGTGTTTGATATCCCCTTTTTTTGCCACTAGTTTCAGTTACTATTTCCGAATATTTCTTTTCATCTAAATTAGGCAAATTTAAATCTTCTGATATATAATCCATTAATTCTTCAAGAGTGATTTCTGTTTCATAAACATCATCACCCTCGTCATTTCCTGCTCCTTGATTTCCTTTTGCTAATTTCTTGTTTCCATTTCCTAACTTTTCTCCTCTTTTTTCATCTCCAACTCCACTAGCTACGCCCTTAGAATTTTTTCCATAAATAAATTGGTATTCTTTAATTCCTTTAATTGGTATTTTAAATTTTTTATTTTTGCTTTCTCCAACAATGCTTTCTTCTGATAATATATCTCCTAAATTTTCTTTTATTGATTTTTCTACAAGTTGCCTGTGTCTTCTTCTATCTTCTATGGATCTGTCGTGATCAATTTTATTATTGGTATAGTCCCTAAATATTGCCATAACCTACGTTAATCTCTCCATAAATTATTAGCAGCATATTTTAAAATTACATCACAACAATGAAGACAATACCCTTGCTTTTTCATTTCTTCCACCATAGAATCATATTTTTCAGCTTGTTCTTTGTCTCGAACCTTTGACCTAGTTATAATTCTAGATAAATCTTTAACTGAAGCTGTTAGTTTCTTTTCTATAGCTTCTTTTAAAGGCTCATAAGAAGTATAATCCAATCCTCCACCCTTTCTAACTATATAAAACATATATGAAGTAACATCTGATCTGAATCCTTTAGCTGATGCAGCATATACACCTACTTGTTCTTCTATACTTCTCATAAAGTCTTCATCTGGATTTAATTCTTCTCCTGTTGAAAGATCTTTTATTTTACTCTTATTTACATATGCTTCTGCATTATCTATATAATTATTAAATAAACTCTCAGCTTGTTCTCTAAATGAGTGTATAAATGCCTTAGTTATCTCTTTCTCAATGATTTTATTATATTCTTTTCTAATATTATCTTGAATAAATCCTAAATATCTTTTCTTATCATCAGCTGCAATATCAAGATCTTTAACAGATCTTATTATAGTTTCCATTATGCTAAGTGGATTTATACAATCATATCCTGATTCCGAAAGAGCATTATCTATAGCTTTTATAATAAATCTTGTACTTATACCCTTCATTCCTTCGTATTGGCCTGCTTCTTCCCGAAGCTCTCCAATATCAATCTTCTTTGTAGTTCCTTTTTCAACAATTTCTTCTCCATTATAAATTTTAAGCTTAGTCATAGCATCTGCTTTAGCTGAAGCAGCAAGTCTTGAAAGTATTGCAAACATTGCTGCAATTTCAATAGTATGTGGTGCTATATGAGCCTTGAAATTGCTCTTTTTTAATATTTTTTCATATATTTTAACTTCTTCATCAAGTTCTAAACAATATGGAACTTCAACCTTTACTATTCTATCTAATATAGCTTCATTTGTGTGGTCTGACTTAAATCTAGTCCATTCAGCTTCATTTGAATGAGCAATTATAACTCCATCAAAATAAATCATAGAACCTTTACCCGGTGATGGAATAGATTTCTCTTGAGTTGCAGTAATTATTGTATGAAGATATTCAACATCATTTTTAAATACCTCAATAAATTCAACAAGCCCTCTATTTCCAACATTAAACGCTCCATTTAAAGAAAATATTCTCGGATCATCTTCTGAATATAAATCCATCTTAGATATATCAACTGAACCTGTTAAAATTGAAGTATCTTGATTATTAGGATCAACCGGTGGCACTACTCCTACTCCTTTTCTTGACCTAATAGAAAATCCTGTTCTTTCAACAGGAAAATCTTCATACATTCCATTAAATTCATTATTAAGCCTATACTTACATACAGGACATAAATCTCCTTCAATTTGTACTCCAAGCATTTCTTCAAATCTAGGTCTTAAATGTTTTGGAATAAGATGAAGTGGTTCCTCATGCATTGGACATCCTTTTAAAACATAAACAGGTTCGCAATCCTCTAATGCAGATTTTAAACTTTCAACTATAGATGATTTACCCGCACCAACTGGACCAACAAGATATAAAACTTGTCTTGCTTCTTCTCCCTTCATAGCTGCTGATTTAAAATAACTAGCGAGCTTCATAATAACTTTATCAATTCCATAAAATTCATCCTTAAAAAAACCATATCTTCTTATTAGATCATTTCCATAGATTTTACGTATTCTAGGATTTTCCTCAGCTTTTAATTCTTCTACCCCTCTTCTATTAATCATCTCATGAATTCTTTTATGGGCAAGAATAACTACTTCTGGATTTTCCTTAACAAGCTGTAGATAATCTAAAAATTTGCCTTCAAATCTTAGGGTGTTACCTTTTTCTCTATCGGTTTCTATAAATTCTCTAAAGTTCATACTCATAAACACTCCTCCCTCCCTTATAACTAAAATATATTCAATTAAGTAAAGACATTATGACTACTTTTTTTAAATAGTTACTCTTTATTCTATTAAATATATATATATAATAAATAAAGACCATAGGAGAACAATTCTTCCTATAATCTTTATTACCTTAATACATATTAAATTTATTATCCATAGTATTTTTTATTTAATCACACTGTATATTATCTACCCATTTTAAAGTTTCTAAATATATCTCTGAAATTTCATTTATACCAACTTTAATTTTTTTAGCAAAAAAATTTGCCTCTTCCCATTCTCCTCTTCCATAGCTAATAACTAATTTTAGCATTATATTTAATATATTTTCTTCTCCCATTAATCCTTCTTTCACTTCATCAGATATATTTAATTCTCTTATAATTGACTCCATAGAACAATTTAATATAGCGTCCATAGCTGAAAATAAACCTATAATATACGCCGAAAAAGTTTTTTCTTTATAAATACTTTTATTGCATATTAATTCACAAAATTTTGCTCTTTGCAATGAAACTCTTATTAATTCATCTTGCTTTTTCTCTTTCAAATCATTTAATAAAACTACGTAAAGCCACTTTACAATTTCTTTTTCTCCAAGGAATGTAATTGCATATTTAATTGAATTTACTTGATTTCTTAAACAATAGGCAGAAGAATTAATTAATTTAATTATTTTGAATGATAAACCTACATCTTTAAGTATCAACGCTTCTAGATCATTATAGTTGAAGTCTTTATTATTTATTAATTTTAAAATTTCCAATCCCCCGTGTTTATTAGTTGGTATACTTTTTGCTGTTAAAATAGTAGGCTTACTAAAATAATATCCTTGAAAATATGAATATCCAAAGTACATTGCCTCATTATATTCCTCTATACTTTCAACTTTTTCAGCTAAGAACTTTATTTCACTATTTATTTTTAACAAATCAAATATCTTTTTCCTATCATAACCTTGAGTAATTATAAAATCTACTTTTATGATATCAATTATCTCTATTAATTTATTATATTTCTTATCAAATACAAAATCGTCTAGAGCTAAAGTAAATCCTTGTTCTTTAAGTTTTTTACATGCATTTATGATTTCATCAGTCGGTTCTATATTCTCTAGAATTTCTATTACTACATGTTCACAAGGAAGTATTGTAGCGATTTCCTCATTTATTAATTTTTCAGTAAAATTTATAAATGCCTTTTTATTATCAGTAATAGTTTTAAAATCAAATTCATAAAATGAATTTGCTATAACATTTAATGTTGCTTCATTTCCATCAATATTATTATAAGCATTTTCATATCCACTTCTAAATAAAAGTTCATAACCAATAACATCATTTTTTCTATTAAATATTGGTTGTCTAGCTACAAAAACTTGCATAATAATTTCATTCCTTTCTATGATATACTTTAATATAAACCGTTTACTATTTTAACTTAATATTATACTTTAATGTTACCATTTTCAACATAAATTTTTACATTTATTCATTTTGTACAAGGATTTGATTCATTTCTATTATTCCCCAATAGTAGTTTTACTTCTATTCTAAATTTAATTCTTATATAACAAAAATAAGGCTAGAAAGTATTTGAAACTTTCTAGCCTTATACATAATTAGGCACATGAAAATAAATAACAAGTCCAAAACTACCATAAATATTTTTCATCAGGCAAGGAAGTAAAGTGCCATCATAGTGAGCCTATTATGACATTTTGCTAACGCAGGATGATGGAAAATAGTCTGGTAGATGGACTTGTTATTTTTTTGATTGTGCCTTAATCAAAAGTTTTTGGAATGAATTCAGAATCTTTAGCTTTTGGCTCACCAAAAACTGCCTTTGCACTTTCTGCTTGGGGATTATGATTTAAACTTTTATGTTTATTTGTATGTTTTCTTTTCATACTATTGTCCATCTATATCACACTCCTATAACTCTCTATAGTAGTATTTGTATTTAATATTAAATTATACCCTTGTCATATTTATCTTTCTATAATCTCTGCAACTTGGTCAACGGATGCTTTTATTGTAAATATAATATCTTCATCAATCCTAACCTTACTCTCATTTTCGTTTACTTTTATTTGGTTTATCGTTAAGTTATTAGAAAGTACTTCTTTATATCTAGTACTTGATATATCTACATTAAATTTCTTATCTTTGGCTCCTGTAATTTTAAAAACAATTCCTTGTTGACTCTCTTTTGTTTTAATTTTTATATCTATAATATTATCGCTTTTTCCACCACATCCTACTTTTACATTACTTGGAGCTTTTAATATAATGGCTTCACCTGTAATTGTCATCCAACCACCACTCAATGTTGATTTAACCAATATATCTAATTTATATTTTTCTTCTATTTTCTTTAATGCTTCGCCTAGTTCATAAACAGTTAATTCTAATTTCATTTAGCATTCTCCTTCTATATATCTATTTAATATATGACTTTCTCATTAAGACTTTTATGTAAATTTAAACTTTTTACAAAAGTTTTAGGTTAAAGTTTTTTTATTTTAGTTAATTTATAATTCTATATTATTAATAAAAGTCTTGTATGTCCAGAATATAAAAAAGATATATCAAATAATTCAAGAATCATTTGATATATCTTTTTTTATTCTTATAGATGATCCTTTTCTTTATGTGGAGGTGCACCTATTTTTTTGCCATCAATAATCCCTAAATCTGAATTACCTTTAGGATCTATTTTTCTACGTTCTGCATTAGATTTAGGTCTATCTTTCATTCTATTTTTATTATCATCCATTTGTATCACCTCATTTATTAGGGTGTACATTTAATCTTATTTTATACTGTATAATATTCATTTATGTATTCTTTAATTTCAAGTAAATTTTTGAAACTCTTATGACAATACTTTAGTATTTCCTCATCAGCTTTTTTCAAATCTTCAACATGTAATCCCATCATTTCAGCACTATATGCTGCTTTTATTCCTGAAGGTGAATCTTCTACAACAACGCAATTTTCTGGATTTACAGAAAGCTTTTGTGCTGCCTTTAAAAATATTTCCGGATCTGGTTTGGAATTTGTTATATCATCCCCACAAACAATTGCATCAAATTTATTTTCAATCTTCCCAATTTTCAATTGCATCATCATTCTATCCTTTTTAGCTGAAGTTGCAAGAGCTATTTTAAAATTATTTTCCTTAAGGAAATTTAATATTTCCTTAGCTCCAGGTTTCATTGGCACTTGACCTTCTTTTACAGCTTGTACCAAAAGTTGATCCTTTTCCTTATACATCTGCAATATAGGCAAATTCTCACCGTATATTTTCACAAATGTTTTCATAATATTTTCTCGTCCTCTTCCCATTACAGATACATAAATCTCTTTTTTCATTTCATATCCATACTTTTTAAAAATCTTTATCCAATGCTCTAAATAAACTCTTTCTGTATCAAATATTACTCCATCCATATCAAATAATACTGCTTCAATTTTATTCATATTTTCTTTCACCTCCCTTAATTAAAACATATAATAATATAATTTCACTTTATGTATCTATAATATTTCTAAAATATCAAACTCCTTAACTGTTCTATACTTTGGCGCAACATCAAGCATCATCTCATACATATACCTTACTGCTGTTTTATAATCAAAATCACCATTTTTAAGGCTCCATGAAACAGCTGTTGAATGAGTTATTTGTTTTAAAAGTATAACTAGTACTTCTGGATCTGTTTTATTTAAAAACTCCTTATTAGCTTGGCCTTTTCTTATAATCTCACATTGTACTTTAAGCATTTCTTTTTTCTCTTCACTAATTTTAAAAGTCCCCACATCGTCTTTTAAATTTTTTATAATAATCTTTTAAAAGTTCATCATTTGATTTAAAGTAATAATAAAAAGTATGTTTGTTAACGCAACTAGCTGCACAAACAGCTTATAATGATGCAAAAGCAAATTATAATCGTACAAATACTCTATGTCAAGCTGATGCTGCTACAAAAGTAACATTAGATGATGCAAAAAGTAAATTAAATACAGCAGCAGCTGCTTTAGATATTGCAAATTCAAATGCTGAAACTAGGCTTAAAAATGCAAAAGTAAGCTTTGCTGCAGCTAGTGAAAACACTTCAATTACTAATGCAATTATAAATCCTGACAATATTGCGTCTGCAAAATCTCAAATGGATAGTGCTAAGGCTGAATTAGATCTTGCTAAGCATGCACTTGATAATGCAACCATAACTGCACCTATTGCTGGAAAAATAAGCGCTAAAAATATATCAGTTGGTGAATTATCTCCTACTCAAACACCCTCAATTGTTTTAGAAAATCCAAACTCTATAAATGTATTAATAAAAGTCACTGAAACAAATATAAATGATATTACGGTAGGTATGTCTGCTACTATATCTGTACCATCAACTGGATTATCTTATGATGGTACAATATCTACAATCTCTCCTTCAGCAGATCAAAAGACAGGAATGTTTGATGTTAAAGTAGCTGTTAATGCTTCCGATGATAATCTAAAACTAGGAGTGGTCACAAATGTTTTACTAATTAATCCAAATGAAAATAATACTCTCTTGGTTCCAAAAGAATCTGTATTTGAAGAAGATGGCACTTCATATGTGTATGTGATTAATGGTGATGTATTAGCTAAACATACAGTAACAGTTGGAACTTCTAAAAATCAATATGTAGAAATTAAAGATGGATTATCTGAAGATGAGCAAGTTGTTGCTTACGGTAGTTCTAATATGAAATATAATGTGAAATTTAATATTGTGAAGAGTAACTAAAATATATAGATACCAAAAAATTAAATAGTAAGATCACAATCTTCATTTGTGTTCTTACTATTTTTTTGTGCAATGTAATATCAATTGTATTATTTTACCATAATTCTATACAGCTTTATGTATCTATATTTAAGAATATTTTATCTGTATAATTCTTAATAGTTAATTTATTTGCTAAGAAGAAATTTGATGATATATGAAAATTTTTTTGAAAATATGTTGAAATATAACAAATAAGGGATTATACTATATATGAAATCAAAAATATATATAAAAGAGTGATAAAAATGGTAAAAGGTATTTCTAAGAGAATAATTCAAAGTATATCAATAAATGAAAAGTATAGTAAAGATGAACTTGAACAAATGGAATATGCCTTAGTGACTATTTTATTTGAATTTTCGAAAACGATTTTATTAATAATTATTTTTTCATTACTTGGATACTTTAAAGAAGTTATAATTATTCTTGCAATAATGTGTGCCGTTAATCCTTTTATAGGAGGATATCATGAAGACACTCAAATTAAGTGTTTTATAGCAACATTGCTATTAACAGCTGGAACATTGATTTTAAGTTTACAATGTAATCTTAGTTTTCTAAGTAATTGCATCTTAATTTTCCTAAGCATATTTTGCATATGGAATCAAGCTCCAGTAATAAATTCCAAAATGCCAATTACCCGCCCCAATCTTATAAAACAAAATAGGATTAAAGGCCTAAGTGCTTCAATAATACTTGGACTAATATCTATAGTTTTATATAACTATAGTAGTTATTATTCACTAATAACTTGGACAATCCTATTTGAGGCCTTACTAATGTTTAATAAAAGAGAAAACTAAGAATTATCAGTAAAAATTTAAGAGGAGATGTTTTTATGATTACAAAAGTATTAGGTAACATTTTAAAGAAAGTGTCAGGTTCAATGATTACAAAACCTACAGCATCATGTTGTTGCCATGGAGTTGAAGAAATGCCTGAATCTATGAAAAAATTAAGATAAACTACATTTATAAATATACTAAGGGGTGGCGTAATTGACATTAAACATTATAGATATAATATCATCAATATTACAATCAATAACATTTGCTTATGCAATATTTTATTGCATAAATAAAAGTTCTAAAGTAGATAAAATAAAATTATTTAGCATTGTGCCAATATTGATAGTTGCAACAGGTTTTTGTTCCGGAACATTTGGTGACAATTGGTCGAGTATATTTGTAACTCATATATTATGTTTAAGTATAATAACTGTATTTTATAGAAAAAATATTGTAAGTGCATTAACATCATTTTCAGTAATTTATTTTATTATTGAAATATATTCTATATTATTTGGAAATTTGATTTTTGAATATGTTAAGGAAATGTTTTCCACTGAATATATAAATTATGAGACAATTTTTATAATTTATGTACCGGAATGGATTGTGTTGCTCTTATGTTTTAAATATATGAAGAAAATAAAACAAATTCATAAATTTATAATAAATGAAGGTATTTACATAATGTTTTATATAATGAGCTTTGTTCTTGATTTTGTAATAAGTTTTTATGTTATGACATTAAATGTAGAAAGCCAATTATTAAAAAATATTACATATATAATGTTTCTTATATTTTTAATATTTATCGCAGTCTATCTTTGGAGTATTCATCAGAAATCAAAGCAAATATATAAATTAAATAACTGTCTAGAAATTAAAAATAGTGAACTTAGAAAAATTAAAAATGAGCATGGATCACAAATTTCATATTTATATGAGCTTGGCCTTATGGAAAGATTTGATGATGTGAAAAAATCTTTAAAGGATATTATAAATAACAATGAATCTACTCCAATAGGTGTAGAAGTTAGTGAAAATCAAGAATCATTATTAGAATTTGCACTAAAGCCTGCTATAGACAAAGGTATACATGTTATAATTGAAGAGAAATGTGATCTTATCCTAGTAAAGATTAATGAAATGGAAATTTATAGGGTTATATCCAATATAGTAAATAATTCAATTAAGGCAATGAATGGTAAAGGGACAATAATTGCAAAAAGCTATGAGTCTTTAGGTAATGCAATAATACTACTTTCAAATAATGGACCTAAAATAGAAGAACATTTCTTGAAAGATATTTTTAAAGCTGGATTTACAACTAAAGATAACACTGATAAAAGTCATGGATATGGGCTGAGTATTGTTAAAGATTTAGTAGAAAGTAATAATGGAAATATATATGTTGAAAGTACTGATATAGCTACTGAATTTAAGATTGTTTTACCTATTAAATAAAATATAATGCATTTTTCTATTTTTAGCAAAATCCCAACTCTCCATTTACACAATATTTAAGAACTTCATTGTAATTGTGTAAATCTGAAATTGGTTTAATATTAGACATAATATTAACTCCTTTATTTACGGATATATTTTATTTGTTTTTAACTGTAAAGCAAAATATAATATTTAACTACTATTTGGAAGCCTTGCTATTTTGTAAGTTTAATATTATATCCATTAAGCATTTCTTCAACATGTGTTTGTTGTTTAAATACCCACTCAATCACATTTGCTAAATTATTTCCATTTGCATTTTTTATATACTCTGCATGACTTAGACTAATCTTCTCTAATAAGTATTTGTCTAATCTATCATAAAATGCAGGGAATAAGTTTCAAATTTCTTATGGGTTCGATACTGATGTAATAGCTCATTAACTTGTGCCTTTTTCCAATTTCTTGTTCTTCATAAAACGAACTAAAATTAGTGCCCCACCTGCAGCAACTGTAGTTACTGCTAATGCATAACCTATTGCATCAATATAAGCTTGTTTATACACAAGTTGTGTAATTGTAGCTATTGTCACGCCATTTGCATCTCCTTGTGAGTATCCCCCTTGCATAAACAATGATTGCATTTTATTAGTAGCTTCACTTGCAGCTAAATTAAATGATGTTATCTGATCTGATAACTTGCTATAATTCAAATTAACTCTCCCTTGTATTAGAGTTGTTGTAATTGTTATCCCTAGCGAACCCGCAATTTGTTTAATTGTATTATTTAGTGCTGATGCTTTTCCTGCGAGTTTTGGATCGACAACAGCATTCATTCCTGCTGTTGTTATAGGCATCATTGAAAGTCCAATTCCAATATTACGTATTGTCATTACTGCCTCTATATAAAGTTTAGTTGTATCCATATTAATGCAAACTAATTTATATGAACTTACAATTATTATAATTATTCCAATGGTAGCTGGAATCTTTGCGCCAATCTTATCATATATTTTACCACTAATGGGCATTACAAGTGCTGATGCCATAGCAGATGGTAATAAAATCATACCAGTTTCTATTGGTGTATAATTTTTCATGTTTTGCAAAAACAAAGGCATTATATACATTACTGCCATTAACACAGAAAATAGTAAGCATTGTACAATTTGGCTTATGGTAAATTCCAAATTCTTCAAAACACGCAATTCTATTAGTGGATCTTCAGTGCTAAGTTCATTTATTATAAATATTATCATACCAAAAACTCCAACTGTTAATAACAGAGGATTTTTTATGTCTTGCCAATCTATGTTGGAACCTTCACCTAAAACATATAAGATACTAACTATAGATATAGTGGACGTTATAAAACCTATATAATCAAATTTGGGGAATGCTTTTTTAGGAGTATCTTGAAGACATATTAATGCCATGAATATTCCTAGCACACCAATAGGAACATTTATATAAAATATTATTCTCCAATCTAATTTTTCAAGAATATATCCTCCAAGGGTTGGTCCTATAGCTGGAGCCGCTAAAACTGCAATACCCCAAAATCCCACAGCAGTACCAAGTGTCTCCTTAGAAAAAATCTGCATCATCGTAGTCATAGCAACTGGCATTATCATCCCACCACCTATAGCTTGTATGACGCGAAATGCAATCATAGCTCCATTGCTCCAAGCCATTCCACATAAAAATGATCCTATAGTAAAAGTAACAAGAGCAAATATAAACATTTTTTTTGATCCAAAGACATCTCCCAAGTATCCGGTTACTGGTACTATTGCACCTAGTGTAAGGGTATAAGCTGTTAGCACCCACTTTACATCATCTAGAGAAACACCAAATACTGACATTATTTTAGGAATAGCTATATTAGCAATACTAGTATCTAACGAAGTCATAAAAGAACCTATTATAAGTACTAAAAGAATCAGCCACTTGGATGGATCATTATTTTCTTTTCCTTTCATTATGCTTCCCTCCATCACTTAACATGAATTTTAACAATGGCATTAGTGCCAGGCAATAACTCTGAATTAACTTTATCAAATTCAATTTTAACAGGCACTCTTTGTACGACTTTAGTAAATGTACCACTAGTTGATGTTGGAAGAAGTGAAAAAGTTGAATTTGAAGCCTTACCGACATATTTTACTTTTCCAGTAAATGTTTTTCCTTCAATTTGATCTATTGTAATCTCTACATTTTGTCCTTGTTTTACTTTTCCTAATTTAGTTTCTTCTATATTTGCAGTAATATATAATTTTTGTGGATCAACAATCATTGCAATGGATTGTCCTGCTGCTTCAATTTCTCCTACATTCCCAATTTTTTTGATAACAATTCCACTGATTGGTGCTCTTATTATAGATTGATCTACATTCGTATCTGGAAGATTAGTCATTTCTTGTCTTCCCATGATTTGATCTTGTGATACTTTATCTCCTTCTTCTAAATTAAACTCAAGAAGTTTTCCTGAAATCTGTGGACTTACCTTAATAAGATCCCCCGTAACTCTTGCATCATCTGTAGAAACAAAGTAATTATTATCATACCAATAATAGAATCCTATTCCACCAAGTGCTCCAACCATAACTATCAATATAGTAATCATCAATTTTTTACGCTTTCCATTCATATTATTTTTCACCCCTTACTCTCTTATTCCTATTTCAACAAACATTCCTGGTTTTAGAAGTGGATCTTTGTCTTTAAATTTTATCTTTACAAGAATATTTTTATTCTTTGAATCAATAACTGAATCTATTACTGATATTTCTCCTTTAAATTCTTTATCTGGAATTTCTGATACTTTAATTGTAACTTCCTGGTTAACAGCTATTTTATTAATAAATGTTGGCGGCATATAAGCATTTATCATAATCGTATCTAAATTAACAATTGAAATCAGAGGTGCTCCAACAGTGGCTAGTTCACCATTATTTATATTTTTGGCACTCACGACCCCAGATATTGGAGATACAATCGCTCCATTTTGCAACTGAACTTGCGCTGTATTTAAAGCTGCCTCTGCACTTTTTACTTGTGCTTCTGAAATTGATATACTTTCTGCTGTTTCACCTTTGTTTAACATATCAAAAGCTGCTTGTGCTGATTTATATGCAGATTCTACATTTGTAAGAGTAGTCTCACTTTTATCAAGTTCCGACTTAGGAATTCCACCTGCGTCAAAAACATCTTTATTTCTTGTATTATTAACTTTAGCATTATCATAGTTTGCTTTAGCACTTTCAAGAGTCGCTTTAGACTGTTCTATTTGCTCCGGTCTTGTCCCGCTTTTGATTTTATTTAAGTTTGCTTGTGCTACATCTACACCAGCTTGTGCTTGCCCTACCTGAGCTTGGATATCTTTTGAATCAAAAGTAATTAGATTATCACCTTGGTTTACTGTAGAACCCACATCAACACTTATATTTAAAACTCTTGCATTAATTTTAGATGTTATAACTGCACTTTCATCTGCTTGAACTTTACCTGACATAAAATAAGTAATATCCTTATCCTGAGCATTAACTGTTTTATCAACATTAACTGCTTCATCAACATTTGTACTATCATACTTACTATTACTACATCCAGCTATAGTAGAAGTAACCAATAATACTATCATCATTACCCATAAAATATTTTTTTTCATATTACATTGCTCCCTTAATTCACTAGATAATTTATTATTAATTCTTTGTGAGTTTCTTATTTTTTTGATTATGCTTTATACTATTTTGAAAATGCAATCCAAGGCTTTTGAATTTGTTCGTTTAGAGTATTATATCTATCAATTGCATTTCTTAATTGAATATCTAACTCTTCACTATTTACAACTTGATTATCATAATCTGTTTTAGTTATTAATTCAGAATCATACTTCACTTTTAAAATACTAAGCTGCTTATTAGTTAACAATATATTTTTCTTTAACAAATTAATATTATCTTCCTGAGTAACAAGATTGGTATAAAATGCCTTCATTTGTTCTTTAAATTGTTTCTTTGCTTCATTCAAATTAGTTTCACTTTCATATGTACCTAACTTAGCATTTAAATAAGCTAAACGCATTGATAATTTAAATGCATACATCTCCCGTTTTTGATAATAACCATCTAGTTTGCCTTGATATTCTGCATAATTCTCATTTCCAGTTGTATTATCCCCAGTGGTGTCCAGTGTTGGTTTCTCATCGGATGGCTTGTCTTCGTCCTTTACATCGTCTACCTTATTGTCCTTATCATTAAAATAATCTTTATTAAGTTCAATTAATTTCGTACTATATTTTAAATATTTTTCTACAACCTTATCTAAATATTCATCTATGGAACCATCTATTTTGAATTTATTAAACTCTATATCTTGTTCCAAACTATACTTAGTTATATCTTTGCCTGTTAGAACTTTAAAATTATCTTCTGCATCCTTTAATGTATTTTCACTTGATTTTAATTTATCTTTTAAATCTTCTATCTTAAGTTCATTACCGTTTAAATCTACTGCTGTTATAACACCACTAGCATTTTTTGCTTTTGCAATACTAAGTTCCTTAGTTTTAAGTTCCATTTGTCTTTTTGCCTCTTCTATTTTCATTTGACTCGTAACAATATTATTATAGGTAGTAGTAACTTTTTGTGTTAGTTTATCTTCATCAGAATCTTTTTGCTCTTTGCACTGCTTTAGTTTAATGTCACGAGTATCCTTATTAAAATCTTTTCTGTCATCAGACATCTCTATTTCTACCTTACCAACTAACTGTGGGTTATCATCAATTTTTTCATTAATATCATTAATCTTGTCCATATAATTTATTTTCTTTTCATCAAGTTCTAATAACTCACTGATATTAATAGCTGATTTTATAGCGTCAGCTAAAGTAAGAACTGGTTTTTGATTTGCTTTGGTTTGTACATTACTAACATTATTCGTGTTTTGTGTAATATCTTTTGCAAACGCTGGCACAATACTTCCACTCATAACACTTATGCCAATTAAGAACGCAATTATTTTATTTAATCTTTTTTTCAAAATTCCTCACCTCTTTTTTTATTTCATGTCCTTTCTATATTCTATATGTTAATTTCATTAGCCTTCCATTTCAATAATCAGTACTAATCCATATTGTAAGTTAAGAAACACTTTATGTACTATTTGTTAGATAACTTGCATATTTATATATATTGATTGCTATAATTACAACATTATTGTATATTGTTACTAATGGTACTTTTTATATTACATACTCTAGCTAAATTCTGAGGTGACTGCATGGCTAATAATACTGATTTACGTGTATTAAAAACACGTGAGAATATAAAAACATCTTTCATTAATTTATTATTAATAAAAGATTTTAAAGATATCACAATTCAAAACATTATAGATGAAGCATTAATAGGTCGTTCAACTTTTTATGATCATTATTGTGATAAATATGATTTGCTTAAGCAACTAGTAGATGAGCTAATAACTGATTTTAAATTATATATTAAAGGTAGATTCAATATAAAATCTCATGATGATTTTATGATTTTTTTTCTAAGTATGATAGATTTTTATTCAAAACAACGAAATAAACTTTTAGCCTTGCTAAAAGTTCATACTGAATCTGTTGATTTATATAATAGTATTATCAATGTATTAAAGGATGCCTGTTCATCTTATTTTGATAGTATGCAGATTAACACTAAATTTAGTATTCCTAAAGAGTTTTTTTGTCGCATATATGCCTCAATTGTAATGACTTCAATTCAATGGTTTGTTGAAAATAATGAGGACTATACGCCACAAGATTTCACAGAATTATTTAGTACGTTAAAAATACTTAGTTCTGAGCTACTTTAAAATACCCCTAAGTAATACTATCACAATATTACTTAGGGGTATTTTATACTTATTTAAAAACTTTTATTCGACTTTTATCATATAGTAAATTTTGAAACCAATTCTTTTAAATGATCAGTACTTTGTTTTACATTATTAGTTTCAATTTTCACTTCATCTGCCCGTTGTTTTATTCTTAATACTTTATGAGCGATGTCACTTGTATCTTTTGCCCCTTGGCTGTTTGCCTTTGATATATCATCAATTGATTCTGCTACATTTTTTATAGCTGCCAAAAGTTCTTCTGAAGTTGCACTTAAATCTGAAACTAAATTATTAACATATATTGCATCATTATCATAGTTTTCTCCTACAGTAACAGATTCCTTATAACTATCAACAACCTTTGTCTCAATATAATACAAAGTCTCCTTTGAAATTCTTGTTAGATTATTTACAGCTTCAAATACAACTTGAATTGTACTGTGTATTTCATTTACAGTATTTTCTGAGTTCTCTGCTAATTTTCTTATTTCATCTGCAACTACTGAAAAACCTCTGCCTGCCTCTCCTGCTCTAGCAGATTCAATTGCCGCGTTTAATGCTAAAAGATTTGTTTGAGAAGATATTTGCAAAATTGTATCAGCTAAAGCTCTAATTTTCTCTACCTCTTTTATTTTATCTAAAGCTTCATCCATTGAATTTTTAATATTAACGCGTATTTCATTAGCTTCATTGTGATGTTTTACTGAACTATCCTTTAAAGACAGTGCCTTTTTGCTGATTTCCCCAGCTGATATCGAACCTTCTTGCGATTTATCAGCTATAAGTTCTATTGCTGACTCTATATCTGTTGACATAGCATTTAGTTCTTCTGTTGAGCTAGCTGTTTCTTCAACTCCTAAGGATAATTCCTCAACAGTATTAGAAACGTCCTCAATATTTTCATTTAATTCTAAAATACTACTATTTGAAACTTGAAGAGCTTTATTTACATTATCAGTTTCTATTATTATTTCATTAATAGTATCTCTTAAGGAAACTTGCATATTATCTATAGATTCAGCTAAAATGCCTAATTCATCTTTCCTATTAATTTTCACCATTTTGTAATTAAGATTACCATTTGCCATTTGCTTCATGCCTTCAACTACCTGTTTTATAACCTTAGTAATTCTACCCACGAAAACAAAAACTAAACCACCGAAAAATATTATTGACCCTATTAAAATAGATGCAATAATCATAATAAGACTACTTAAATCCTTTGTAAACTCTTCTTCTGTTAATGACGAAACAATATAAAAATCTGTATTTTTTACATTTTCCCCATAATAGATTTTAGCAACTCCATCTAAATTACCTTTTAAAGCTTCTGAAGTTTTAGATGTTAACTTTTCACCAATGTCCTTCAAACTTCCATTTGAAATATTATATATTGTTGAAGCCTTAGTGATATCTTCGTTAAATTCATACTTAGGATGAATTAAAAATCTACCATCTTTATTAAGTAAAAATGGGTATCCACTATCACCAATCTTCTCTTCAGAAAATAATGCTGATAGTTGAGATAATTGAATATCTAATGCTACAACAGCATAGTTACTTCCATCTTCCTTTTTAATTATTTGAGATACTGTAACTACAGATTGTTTTGAATCTGCATCTATATAAACATCTGTATAAACCTGCTTTCCACTTGCTGCTACTGCAGCTTTGTACCAAGAACGTTCAGTACAATTCCAATTTGGATCCTCTGGAACCCATTTTGACGCTGCTTCAATCTTTCCATCTGGATAACCAACATATACATCAAGTATTCCATATTTATCCTTAACTAAACTCCCTTGCAATACTAAATAATCTGCAATAGTATTTTTTGCACCTACAAATTCATTTTTATCATCTTTAGTTTTCTTTAAAATTTCTGCTATATATTGTGTTTCATTTTCTAATACAATTTGTCTTTGTGAGAAAAAATTTAATATCTTTTGTTGCATATAATCTGTCTTCGTTATCAATTGCTCATTTAATTGTTTAGTTATAATTTTCCTTGATTCTCCATAACTAATTAAAGCAACCATTGTAAAAGAAACAATTAACAATGAAATAATAAAAAAAAGTATTTTCCCTCTTAACCCAATTTTCATAAAATCTCATCCCCCACTCTAAATAACTTTATCTTTTATTATTAAACATCTCCCTCATTTTATAAAAAAATAACAATCCATTATTTAAACTAATATAGAATGAATAACCAATTCCTCAAAGTACCCATCTAAGAGAATTTTTCATTATTCACACTCTTTCATTTTAACCCTTTGTTTAATATTAGATTAATTTGTCGAACTGTTATTTATAATATATTTAATTTGTTACTATATAGGAAATATATCACATAAATATAGTAAAATCAACAATTTAATCCTTTTCATTTAAAACAATCCATATTATTATTTGTATTAATTTTGTTTTATTTTTTATAGGAATAATCCAATATTCACATAAATATAAAATGAGACTTTAATTAAATTTAAATAAATAAAATTAAAGTCTCATTTTATATTTTATTTCTATTATAACTTATTTATAATGCTTGCATTATAGGCTGCTCCAAATCCATTATCTATATTTACTACGCTAACCCCACTGGCACAACTGTTCAACATAGATAATAGCGCTGAAACCCCACCGAAATTTGCACCATAACCAACACTAGTTGGAACTGCTATTACAGGTTTATCAACAAGACCTCCTACGACACTAGCTAAAGCACCTTCCATTCCTGCAATTACTATAATAACTTTTGCACCTCTAATAATATCTAACTTAGAGAAAAGTCTATGTATTCCTGCAACACCTACATCTGTTATTCTTTCAACTCTATTTCCTAATATCTTTGCAGTTTCAACTGCTTCTTCTACCACAGGCAAATCAGAAGTTCCAGCACAAATAATTGCAATATAACTATCTGTAAGAGTTTGTTCTTTTTTCTTAATTGTTATTGTTCTTCCAAGCTTATTGTATTCTGCTTCTTCGCATATTTCCTTTACTGCATTATACGCTTCTTCTGTAGCTCTAGTTCCTAAGATATTATTATCCTTTGTAAGCATAAACCTAACAATCTCTTTAATTTGTTCTGGAGTTTTTCCTGCACAATATATAACTTCTGGATATCCTACTCTTAATTCTCTGTGATTATCTATCATTGCAAACCCTAAATCTTTAAAAGGAAGATCCTCCAAATTTTCAAGAGCTTCATCTATATTAATTTCATTATTTTTAACTGATTCTAATAGATTTTTAAGTTCTTCTCTATTCATTAATTCTCATCACCTCCGTAAAATTAATTAATGATGAATAGTGAATAATGAATGATTAAGGTGTAAATTGCTACGCAATTTTTTTAATATATTTTTTTGAAAAGCCTCTGGTTTTTCTTTCCTAATCATTCACCCTTCATTATTCATTATTCATTATTCATTTTTTTCTTTATAGTCTCATTAAAACTTCCCACTCTATACCCTTGCAAATCTAATGTAACATATTTAAATCCGCATTCCTTTATCTTGCTTGCAATGGTGTCTAAGAACTCTTCATCAAATAATTTATTTCTATCATTTCTATTTACTTCAATTCTAGCCAAATCTCCATGACATCTTACTCTAACTGCTCTAAAACCTATACTCATCATAAATCTTTCAGCATTTTCAATCTTTTCAAAAGCTTCTACTTTCAATTCACCTCCATAAGGGATTCTTGTTAATAGACAAGCATATGATGGTTTATCCCAAGTTTTTAAACCTAGTTCTTTAGAAAATCCTCTTATTTCTTCTTTAGTTAATTTACATTCTAGAAGTGGACTCTTTACCTCTAATTCCTTTAGTGCCCTAAGTCCTGGTCTATAATCACTTATATCATCAAAATTTGTTCCATCAATTACATAGTTATAACCTTGTTCTTTAGCTACTGATATTATCATGCTAAATACTGCTGTTTTGCATAAATAGCATCTATCTTCTGGATTATATTTAATAGACTCAATAATTGGAGCTTCTATAATTTCATGGTTAACTCCTAATTCTTTTACTAATTCCTTAGCTTCTGCTATTTCCCACTTAGGAATGTATGGAGACATAATTGTCACTGCCTTTAAATCATCCCCAAGTGCTTCTTTAGCTGCTTTAAGTAAAAAAGTACTATCTACACCTCCTGAAAATGCTAAAACTACTTTTCCCAAGCTTTTAAGATAAGTTATTAATTCTTTGTATTTATCATTATTTATCATATATCGCTCCTACCTCTCATCTAAATTATCACTTACGCTAGTTGTTTTATATGTCTGAAGCTTCTCTATAAACTTCTTTATAAACATCTTCTAATGTTATATTTTTTTCTTTTGCTATACTTCTACATTCCTCATATTCTGGTTTATATTTAGCTAATTTTCCTTTATAATAAGATTTTTTAATGGTAATATCTCCATACTTAGTTTTTACTTTTGAAAATTCTCTACTTAGCATAATTTTTTCAACTTTATATTTCCGTGCTCCTATTGAAGTAGTCTCATCAAAAATTACATCTAAAATATCTTTTTCACATTGTTCATTAACTAGTACACTTAGTTTTACTCCTGGTCTTCCTTTTTTCATAAATATAACTGTTTTATATACGTCTAAAGCACCTTTTCCAAAAAGCTTTTCTTCAACATATCCATAAAATTCAGGATTCATATCATCAATATTAGTTTCTAAAATGTACTGTTCTTCTATTTTTTCAGCTTTTTGTTCTTCACCCAAATAGACTCTTAAAACATTAGGAATTTCTAAATCCCTATGCCCTATTCCATATGCTATTTTCTTTATAGAAAAATCTATTTTTTGAGTAAATTCTTGAACATTTGCTGCAAGTATTGCTGCTCCTGTAGGCGTGGTAGTCTCAAAAGGTACTATTCCAGTATTAATTGGTATATTCTTTAATATTTCTACAGTTGCAGGTGCTGGAACTGGCATGAGTCCGTGAGCACATTTTACAAAGCCGCCTCCAACTTGAACAGGCGAAGCCATTATCTTATCAACCTTCAAATAATCTATACAAATAGCCGCTCCTACCATATCCACAATAGAATCAATAGCACCTACCTCATGAAAATGTACTTCATATAAAGTTTTTCCATGAACCTTTGCTTCAGCTTCTGCCACCTTCATAAACATATGTAAACTTAGTTTCTTAACATTCTCCGTCAAATCACTTGAATTTATTATATTTTCAATATCATTTAAATTTCTATGATGATGCTCGTGATTATTATTCTCTTTATGTAAATGATTGTGCTCTTCAATATGTTCATGACTATGGCTATGGTTTTCATGATGTGAATGATCATGTTCATGACTATGATTTTCATCATGTTCATGGTTATTGCTATGATTATTGTTTTCATGTTGTGAATGATCATGCTCATGATGATCGTTGTTAATATGTACATGCTGGTGATTATCCAAAGCTTTTTCAACAACATGTTCGTGATTATGAACTTGATTCTTTAAAATAACATCTACCCTAGTTCCTGTTATTCCATGCTTAATATCATTTTTAATTTTTATTTCATATTCATAATTAAGCTTAAGCTTTGAAATCTCTTCAATTAAATATTCCTTAGGCACCCCTAAATCTAATAATGCTGCTAAATTCATATCTCCACTTATTCCACAAAAACAATCATAATATAATACTTTCATACTTAATCACTCCAATCACTTAATTTTTATACTTAAGATGTAATTTATTTATATCTATACGATCTATTTAGGCATATTAAAGAAAATAACAACTCACAAATGCGATGAGAAGTTCTTATATGCGATATAGTTGCTCTTTTCTAATGTGCATTATATGATAGTAACTTATTAGATACCAACATTCCACGTTATACTCATACATTGCACATATATTCCAAACCAGAAATAAGTAACACAACATGTTACTTATTTCGGAGAGTTATACTCATAAGTATGATCTCCACTGTGGTATCTATATAATGTTATATTTTCTTAGAAAGTCTTCATCTTTTATAGTATTTTCGTATTTATCATCTCTAATGATTTTATGCTCTTCCGAGAAAACAATTGCTCTATTAAAAATTCCTTCTACATATTCAAAATCATGAGTAGCACAAATTATAGTTTTGCCACTTTTATTTAAAGCAATTAATAAATCTCTTAGAAATCTTTTTCCTTTAGGATCTATTCCATTCATAGGTTCATCTAAAATTATAACTTCTGGATTCAAAGCTAAAACACTAGCAATTGCTACTCTTTTCTTTTCTCCTCCACTTAAATTATAAGGATGCTCTTCTTTCAGCTTATCTATATTAAGAAGATTAAGACAATCGCTCACTCTTTTATTTATTTCTACCTCTGGCAACTCCATTTGCATGAGTCCAAAGGCTATTTCCTCAAATACCGTGGAACAAAAAAGTTGTGCATCTGAATTTTGAAATACAAAGCCTAGCTTCTTATGAAATAACTTTAAGCTTTTACTATCCTTTAAGTAATTTTCATTTATTTCAACTTCATCAAATATGTATTTCCCTTGACTTGAAAAAATAATGGCATTTAATAATTTTAAAAAAGTAGATTTTCCACTTCCATTTGGACCTATAATAGCTATAGACTCTCCTTCTTTTATATGGACATTTACATTATCAAGAGCTACCTTATTCTTGTATGTAAATGAAATATTCTCTAATTCTATCATCAATATTTCCCCTTAATTATTTCAAACATATGGAATCAAGCAATAAATCAAACTGATTTTATATGTTTTAGTAAATTGAATATATAAACAAACTAACTAATAACATATTTATGACCATATAAATATAATCAATTTTCCTAAAAGTTAAATTCACCTTTGTAGTATATTCACCTACAAAACCTCTGCACTCCATAGCCTGAGACATTTCTTCACTCATTTTATAAGACTTTATAAATAAGCTTCCTATAATTCCTGTAAGAGAATTATATTTATTATGAGTTATGCCAACTGATCTAAGTTTTAATGCATATAATAAGTTAATGGAGTATTCTCCAAGTAAGACAATATACTTTATGGTTATATCCATAATCCAAATAAATATATCTGGTATAAATAATAGTTTTAGTGATTTAGTAATCTCACTCCATCTAGTGTTATGAGCTAATAAATTCATCATTACTATAGTTGTAATGATTTTTTGAAAAAGTAATAAACTATTATAAATATTTCCATAAACCATAGATGGTATTAACGCAATTAAAGTTATAAAAGGAAAGATTAAACTTCTAATAAATATTCTTTTCCTTGATTTCTTGTCCATAAGTAGAAGATTTATTAAAACATATATATCCATTATCAATAAATAAATAAAACTTCTTGATAGCGATATTAATACTATACTTAATATTGTACTTATAACTTTCAATGTTGGGTTAATTAAATATAAAAATTTATCTCGACTTTTACTTTGCTTAATAATTGAAATTATCTTAATTAAGGAAAAAATACTTTTTTCAATATATAAGTTTTTTTCTTCCTTTGGTATATAATTATCTTTTTCTGAAAGCCATTGTGGAATCATTTATTCTCCTTTTGATTTTTGCTTAAATTTATCTTTGCTAGAAGTTTGAAAATAATTAATATAATTATTACTCCTAAAAGTGCTGATACAATATATCCAAAGTATTCTTTTAGGTTACCAAAATTATAATCTGGCATTAGTGAATTAAATTTAAAACCTTCTTCCATGCCCTTAGGTACAAATCCTATCAAATCCTTAAGTTCTTCTGTTCCCCATTCTCCCCAAGCAGTCCCTTTAGCTAAAAGCCCTACAGGAGTAGCTAAGACAAGGATTACTATTATAATATATAAATATTTTATCTTGTTAAGCTTTCCTTTGTATATTATCTCAGAAGATGATTTTTTGATATAACTGTATGCCCCTAAAGTTATTATTCCCTCTAGGAAACCAACTATTAATAAATGAGGTACAGTCATAGCCGGAATAGAGTAAGCTAATCCATATGGACTATATAACGGTAATCCCGAAGCATCCTTAAAAAGTAAGGGTTGAATTCCAAACTCAATAGCTGCAACTAAAGCTGCAACATTAATAGAAATATACCCCCCTAAGAAAGCTCCAAAATATTCCCCTTTTTTACCCGGAAAAATTTTTTTCATAAATATAAATAAGTAATATGCTACATACGGCATTATAAAAGCCATATTAAAACAATTTACACCTATTGCTAAAACTCCTCCATCACCAAAAAACAATGCTTGAATTGCAAGAGCTATAGTAACTGCAAAAACTGCTGCGTAAGGTCCAAGCAGAATAGCTATAAGTCCTGCTCCAATAGCATGCCCTGAAGTTCCTCCTGGAATAGGTATATTAAACATCATAATTAGAAATGAAAATGCTGCAGCTACTCCAAGCAGAGGCATTTTTTGTCTTGTTATTTCAGCTTTTACCTTTACACTTGCCCTTCTCCATATAGGTAACATAACCACTCCAAAAGTAGCACAAGTTGAAGGACTTAAATAAGTATCTGGTATATGCATATAACAAACTCCTTTTTATAAATTATTGTGAATATTCTTCAGAATATTTATGGTAATATTCTGAAGAATATATGGTTTAGAATATATATTTTAAAATTATTAAGAATATATACTGAAAAAATCTTTTTCTTTTAAAAGAAAATTAATATTTAGGCACATTGACTTGTTATTTTCTTTCATCTCCCTAAGCAAACAAAGCAGTAACATTTTTTAATTCTTCACGAATTTTAATTGCTTGTGGGCAATGACTTTCACATTTGCCACACTCTACACATTTATCTGCTCTTTCCTTAGCTTCTACAGAATTGTATCTTACCTTAAGTTCTTTTTCTGTTTCTGGTGTAACAAATAAGCTATATTCATTATAACAAGCAAAGTTCTTAGGAATATTTACTCCTACTGGACAAGGCATGCAATATTCACAAGCCGTACAATTAACCTTTATTCTTTCTTTAAATACTTTTTTAACATTATCCATTATTTCTAATTCTTTTTCCGTTAAAGAATTAGGTGCAGCAACGCTTGCAGTCTTTATGTTTTCTGTAACATTGTCCATTATGTTCATACCACTTAACACTACAGACACCTCTGGGTGATTCCATACCCATCTTAATGCCCATTCAGCTGGTGATCCTTTAATATCTGCTTTATCAAAAGTATTCATAACTTCTTCTGGAAGATTCTTAACTATTTTACCACCTCTAAGTGGTTCCATAATAACAATACCTAATCCTTTATTAGCTGCATAATGTAACCCTTCAGTTCCAGCTTGGAATTCTTCATCTAAATAATTATATTGAATTTGGCAGAAAGACCAATCATAATAATCTACTATCTCTTTAAATACTTCTAACTTGTCATGGAAAGAAAATCCTGCATATTTTATTCTTCCATCTTTTATGGCAGAATCTAAAAATTCATCTATTCCTAATTTCTTTAGATTTGCCCAAGTACCTGCACCTAAAGCATGGACTAAATAAAAATCTATATGATCTGTTTGAAGACGTTCTAATTGTTCATTTAAATATTTATCCATATCTTCTCTAGTTTTAATTAACCAACTAGGAAGCTTTGTAGCTAGCTTAACCTTTTCTCTATAACCATCTTTTAAAGCTCTACCTACAAAAGGTTCACTTTCTCCTCCATTGCCCATTCCAGTTCCATGATAAGGATATGCAGTATCTACATAATTGACTCCTTCATCAATAGCATAACGAATCATCTTTGTAGCTTTTTCTTCATCAATTTTAGTAGTATCTCCATCAATAATAGGTAACCTCATACATCCAAAACCTAAAGCCGAAACCTTTTCATTTGTCTTTCCCAATATTCTATATAACACAATAATTCCTCCTTAAATAATAAAATTATCAAATAAATTTCTATATACTTATTCTACATCTTAGAGTAGACTCTAAGTCAACACTTTTTTATCGAGTGACTTATCATTTGTTTATTTAACTCACAACTATATATTAAATTTATGTGTATTGTTAAATGATATTGTTACAAAATATAAGTCCACGCTGCTACGTATTATCATATATAATATTTAATTCTATACATAGTGTTTTAATAAAATGTTGTTAGGCACAATCAAAAAAATAACAAGTCCATGTGCCTTATTAATTATTAAACTCATATTTATATTGCTTTTCGCAATATATTTCAGTTCTTCTTTAATGCTTGTACTATCATATAATTTCTAAGTATATTAACAACATTTATTTAAAACACTCACTATGAAAATAAATTTCAATATATGATGATGATAAAAAATACTTTTGCAACAGTACCATTTCGAACTTTATAGTCTATGCATAAGCCATTTATTACCCTTAAGTCTAAATGAATACATTGACCCTCTAACAATCCAATCTATATACATTGCAATCCAGATGCCAAGAATACCCATATTAAGTACAATTCCTAATATATATCCTAAGCCTATTCTAAATATCCACATTCCAATAAATGCAGTCATCATAGTATATCTAGTGTCACCAGCACCTTTTAGTCCTGATGAAAGTACAAATGAAATTGCCCATACAAGTAATGCCATACTATTACTTTTAATTAATATCCCAGTGAGTCTTATTACCTCTGGAACATTTGTGTAAAGACTAGCTAACCATTCTGCAATTGGTACAAATAGAATTCCTACAGATACTAGGCAAATAGTTGTAAATTTAACTAAATAAATTAATGTACTTTTTGCTTCTTTAACATCATTCCTACCAACATACTGACCTACTAAAGTAGTTGCTGCTAAACAAAGTGCATTTCCTGGAACATTAATTATTTGTGATATTGACATTCCAATAGCATTAGCTGCAATTGAAGCAGTTCCCATAGTTACTATGAATACTTGTACTATTAATTTCCCTGTATTGAAAATTACTTGCTCCATGCCTGCTGGTATTCCTATATTAAATATGCTCTTTTGTACTTCCATATCAAATTTAAATGGAAATAATTTTTTAATTTTTATAATTTTACTACCTCTAAATAAAACTATAATTACAATAATAGCTCCAATTATTCTAGCTATGGCTATTCCTATGGCAGCTCCCATTATTCCAAATGATGGTATATAAAAAGTATTAACCCCATATATTAATATGTATCCTAAAATAATATTTATTATGTTCATAAACATGGTAATATACATTGGAGTCTTGGTATCCCCTGCTCCTCTAAGTATACCATTTGCAATTTGTTCTATAGCAATAAATGGATATGTAAATAAAGTAAATTCTATATATATCTTTGCATTTGATTTAACTAATTCTTCTGCTGAGCCATATAAACAATTAATTAGAGGCACACGAAAAATCCATAATAGCAATGTTATTATGCATGAAACTATAAATCCTGATACCATAGCTTGTTTAGCTGTTTCATTAGCTTTTTTGTATTCATCTTGTCCAATTTGTTGAGCAACTACTACAGTTGCTCCAACTGATAAGGCTGCAAAGAACGATATAAACAACATATTTATTGAATCAACCATTCCAATAGCTGAAACTGATGCTTCTCCAATATGACCTGCCATCATTGTGTTACATACTCCAAGTAGCATAACAAAAGTTTGCTCTACCATTATCGGTATTGCTAACTTTAAAATACTTTTTCTTATTAACATTATATTTCCTTCTTCCTGTATTAATTAATATATTATTAGCTTTTAATTATATTAACTGCTTCTTCTGTTCACGTTAACAATTTGTGCTATATTTTAAAAATTACTACATTATTATTCTATATCTTAGAGTAGGTTATAAGTCAATAGTTTTTTAAGAATTTCTTGTTTAAATTTACAAATCTAACGCCTTAGAGTATACTCTAATATATAAACTACATTAAGATTTTTTATAGGAGGACTATTATGGGATACAGTATTGCTGAAGTAGCTGAAAAAACTCATTTAACTGCACATACTCTTAGATATTATGAAAAAGAAGGCTTATTACCTTTTATAGACCGAAGTGATTCTGGGAACAGAGATTTTAAAGATAAAGATTTAGAATGGCTTGAACTTATTTGCTGTTTGAAGAATACAGGTATGCCTATAAAGCAAATTAAAGAAGTCATTGGGTTATGTCTTAAAGGTGATGATACTCTTGATGTCCGTAGAGAAATATTTATAACACATCGTGAAGAAGTTATAAATCAAATGGCTGAATTGCAAAAGAATCTTGATAAGATAAATTGTAAAATTAATTATTACGATTGTGCTTGTAAAAAAAGTATATAGGGCATATTCAAGAAAATAACAGACCAACGATACTTGTCTGTTATTTTTTGAATATCCCTCATTTAATTCAGTAATATATGCAAACAAAATAGAATTTATTTTTTCTTTGGGTAATTGTTGTTTTTTTAGTCTAATTTATGAAATTTCAATATGATTTTACCTTATATCACTTAATACTGGCATTGAAGCTATTGCTCCATAATTTGTACATGTAATTGCTCCTACTTTATTAGCAAATGCAACTATATTCTCCCATTCTTTAAATGTTATGTTTTCTTTATCTCTAATATCCGCTAACTGCTTTAATACCGCTCCAACAAAGGCATCTCCGGCGCCTGTTGAATCAACTTGTTTAATCTTAATGGATGGAATTATTATATTTTCTTTATTAATACTTAAATAAGTTCCCTTAGCTCCTAAAGTAATAGTTACAACCTTTACACCTAAATCATGTAATTTATTAACTCCTGTTGTAATATCTTTTTCTCCAGTTAGTAAATATAATTCTTCATCACTTAGCTTAGTGAAATCACTTTGTTTTATGAAAGCGATACTATCTTCTACAAATAACTCTAACTTATCTAATGTAATTAATGCATCACGATAATTTGGGTCAAAGGATACATATATATTATTAGCTTTTGCATATTCTAATAATTTAAAATATGTTTTCTTTAATTCTCCTTCTAAAAATCCTGTAGCTGAACCAAAGTGAATAATATCTGATTTAGTTATCTTTGATAAATCAATATTCTCAAATGAATAGTCCCCATCACTCCCTCTTAAAAAGTCAAAGTTACGTTCTCCATTTTCATCGATTCCAACTAAAGCAATTGTTGTGCTACCTTTTTTCACTGCCATTTCAGTATTTATATTTAAATCATTTAGCAAATCAATTAAGTAACTTCCGAAGAAATCATTTCCTACTTGACCTAGAAAATAAGCATTACCCTCTACTTTACAAATACTAGCTGCTACATTTGCGGGTGCTCCCCCTGCTTTCTTTTCAAACTTCTCTCCATTTTTTAGCCCTTTATTATCAACACAAACCATGTCAATTAAGAGTTCTCCGATACAAAAAATATTTTTATTCATCTTTCATCCTCCTTAAATACAAAATATTTCCAAAATTTAAATACATCCTTTGATTTAATCTCTTTTTCTAAAACCATTGACCTTATAATTTTACTCTATGTCAATGGTTTGACATATATCTTAAAAAAAATTTACATCTATATTTATTAAATTATTATAACTTATTTTCCTGTTTAATGCTATACTTCAATAGTAAAATTACGAGTTTTTAAATTAGCTTTTAATATTGCTGTATGTTCTCCACACTTTCTAGTTATTATAAGTTCATTACCATTAACTTCAGTAATACATTCCCCATCTAATCCAAATGCTGCATTAGAATTACGTAATTTCATTAAATCTCTAATATCCTTTACAATCTTTCTATCTTCAAAGTTTTTCTTAATTTCTTCTTTTGAATAATAGTGACGATTGATATCTCTACCATTTTTAGTTTCTTCTATTAATTTAATATCATTTTCACCTGCAAGCATTCCTACATAATAAACTTGTGGTATTCCAGGAGCAAAAAATTGAATTGCACGAGCTAATAAATAAGCCTTGTCGTTATTTCCTAGAGCTGAATAATAGGTACAATTCACTTGATATATATCTAAATTATTATACGCTGCTGTATTATATATCTTATTAACATTTGCACCTTTTGTAAACATAGCTTCTTTTGTTTCATCAATTTCTTCATCAGTCATTAAGTCTTTTACATCAACAATACCAATGCCATCGTGTGTATCTAATGTAGTAAATTGCTTCATTGGACTCATATCAAGCCATTTCTTTAGATTTTCACCTTTACCTGAATATAATGCATGTAAAACTAAAACTGGCAGGGCAAAATCATAAATCCAAAATCCTTTTTCAGCAATTTTATGTTGTATTGTATAATGTTCGTGAATTTCTGGTAAAATCTCAACACCATATTTATTTACTATTTCCTGTATTTCATAAAGTAAATCCCACATCTCTGGTTCAATAAAGAAACAACTAGTTCCTGGTTGTTTTATAGCATATGCAAATGCATCTAAACGGATAATTGATGCTCCATTTTCACACATAGATATTAATGTATTTTTGATAAATTCTCTTGCTACTTTTGAATCCATGTTTAAATCAATTTGCTCTTCTCCAAATGTACACCATACTTCTTCTTTAGTTCCATCTTTAAACTCAACTTCATAGCATGGTGCTTTTGGCTTTCTCTTATAAATCGCATCTACTTCTTCTTCAGTTGGTTCACCATTTTTCCAAAAATTCTTATATCTTATAAAGAAATCATTATATTTTGATTCATCTTTCTTTTCTTGAAAATCTTTAAAAAATTCAGATTGCCTCGAAATATGATTTACCATAAAATCATACATCAAGTAATTTGTCTTGCTTATTTCTTTTACATCTTCCATAGTTCCAAAAGCTTCATCTACTATGTCATATCGCATTGGTGCAAATCCTCTATCTCCTGATGACGGGAAGAATGGAAGAATATGAACACCACCTATAGCCCCTCCATAATGCTCATCTAGAACTTCTTTTAAATCTGTTAAATTTTCACCTAAGCTATCTGCATAAGTTATAAGCATAATTTCATTTTTAATTTTATTTTTCTTCATAATAATCTCCTTTTTTATTTGAGTCAATAAAAAACTTAACGACTCCATTATATTTAAATTTAATCAACTTTTTTATTCGATAGCTAGCATCCTTAACACTCACACTTTTTCAAATGGGAGCTAAAGGCTCTACACGCACCTTGACTATGTGCCCCTTGATTATATAAGTTCAACTAAGATTCAGATGGGGATCAAAACCCCACCTGAATCAAGTTTCACTTTATATCACTCAAAAAAGTTGATTAAATTTATATCCTAGATTGTGGTTTCTCTCTCTACTAAAGTTATTGGTAGTACATTTTCTAAAGAAACCTCTTTTTCTTCCATTTGATCTATTAATAGTTGTATTACTAACTCTCCCATTTGTTCAATAGGTTGCTTTATAGTAGTAAGTGAAGGTGAAACTAAAGATGAAAATTTAATGTCGTCATAACCTACAATTTTCAAATCTTTAGGTATTTCTTTTCCAAGCTCCTTTGCAACTTTTATAACTGAGATTCCTATCATATCACTACTTGCAAATATTCCATCTATATCTGGATGCTCTTCAAATAATTTATGCACTATTTTTTCATAATTTTCTAATATTCCTAATTGAGTTTCTAAAATGATATTTTCAACATTCCTTTTAGTTACCACATCAAGAAATGCTTTATAACGATTGTTTGCTGGAGTTTCTAAATCCAAAGATCCACTTATATGCGCAAGTTTTTTACAACCGTTATCAATCAATAGATTAGTGGCCAATACTCCTCCACTATAATTATCTGATGTAATAAAAGGTATACTTTTTGAAAATGCTCTATCCATAGCAACTATTGGAAGATTAAGATTAAGATATTCATCTATTTCTAAAGTATGACTTGCCATAATTATTCCATCAACTTGATTACTTTTTAACATCATAATGTATTCTTTTTCTTTTACACTATCTTGATATGAATTGCATAACAAGATTTTATACCCTAATTTATAAGCATAATACTCTATATAATTAGTTAACTCTGCAAAAAATGAGTGAGCTACTGTTGGAATTATAAGTCCAATCAAATTCGACTTCTTTCGAAGCAAAGATCTTGCCATTTCATTCGGACTATAATTTAACTGCTTAATAGCATCGTAAACTTTTTTTCTAGTCTTTTCACTTATATATCCTCTATTATTTAAAACTCTGGAAACTGTAGTAACTGTAACTTCAGCTACTTCAGCCACATCCTTTATTGTTGCCATAAAACCATCCTTTTCTTAACTAAATTTAAGTTATATCTGAAAACTCAAGTTATTATAACACAATTCTTCCAAATTAATCATAGAACATCTGTTTGAATATCTTATAAATATATCTTTATCTTTGAATTATATTTTGAATGTTAACACAGACTTATTAAGTACTTGAATTGATTCATATAATTCATTTGATAATGCTGCTAGTTCTTGTGAGGATTCATTTTCTTCCTCAACTGATGCCAATACTTCTTCTGTTGCAGCAGAAGATTCTTCTGCAAGAACTGAAATATTTTCAACTGCTTCTATTGTTTTTTCTTTATAACTATTCATATCATTCATTAAAACTATAACATTTTCGATTTGTACTGAAATATTCTCTGTTGATTTAATAATATTCCTAAATGCATCATCTGTATTATTTACGGATTTTTCTTGTTCATTAAATATATCATTGGACTTCTCAACTAATTTAACAGTACTTCTGGTTTTGTTTTGAATATTATTAACAATATTAGCTATCATCATAGTTGCTTCTTTTGACTGATCTGATAATTTTTTTATTTCATTTGCAACTACAGCAAATCCCTTACCTGCATCTCCAACTCTAGCTGCTTCAATTGATGCATTTAAAGATAAAAGACTTGTTTGATCACTAATTGATTTTATAACTTCAATTATTTTCTCTATCTCTTTAGAGCTATCATTTAATTCACAAATATCTGCATTAATTTCATTAGCCATTTGCAATGACTCCTTAGTTCTTTGATTTAACTCACTAACTACTACAATAGATTCAGTTCCAATCTCTTTTGTTTTATTAGAGATATCCTTAACCTCTTTTGTACTTTCTCTAATAGCATCTATTTTTTCAGCTAAAACTTTTATTTGATTTATTGCTTCACTGGAGCTTATTGCCTGTTCTGTAGATCCTGTTGCAATTTCTCCAATTGCTATAGATATTTGTTCTGTAGCTTCAGCGGATTCCCTTGAAATTGTTGTTACATTTTCAACATTCTTCAAAACAGCATTGGATACTTCACTTACCTCTCCAATAAGTCCTTTTATCTTATTAATCATTATGTTAAAACTATTGCTCAAGTTACCTATTTCATCATTCTTTTTATAATCTAAAATTACTGTTAAATCTCCCTCTTCTGCTTTTTTCATTAACTTCACTATACTATTAATTGGATTAACTATACTAAGAGCTATATACAATCCAATTATCACTGCTATAATTCCACATACTACTCCAATTATTAATGTAAACAAACCAGATAATCTAATATCATTTATAAGCGAGCTCATAGGAACTTCAGATATGATTTTCCATCCATTATCACAAGAGCTAAAGGTAATTAAATTATTGTCTTTCACAAAATTTCCAGAAGGTTCTAAATTATATACTTCATTTATAATATTATTTAATCCTTCATTATTTGTGTTTTTATCATCAATATTAAAAATAATATTTTTATTTTCATCTAATATTTGAATATTGTTATTATTATCCAATTGCATTTTTTCAAAAAGGTTTTTAAAAACATTTGTTTTAATTGCCATTATTAATATGCCATTATCATTGCTTCTAATTGTATCCTTATATTCCCTCATTAAGAATATTTCAGAATTATCATTAATGCCTGTAACCCAATATACTTTGCTATCATTTTTTCTTATTTCACTATATAATGGAGAATCTTTAAGCTTATTTTTAATATAATCCTGGGAATGAGCATCTACTGTTCCCAATACTTTACCATCCTGTTGAAGAACACAAAAAGTAGATATATTGGCATCAGAGCTAGCTGTAGATTTAAGGATTCCTTCAACTTCTTTGCTTTTGACCATATTATCATAAGAATAACTGTCTGAATTAATATCCTTCATTAATTCAGCTAACTTAGAATTTGTTATCACTGAAGTTGTCTTGTTAACATATTCATTAATAAATGAACTAACATTCATATTAATCTGATTGAGCAATTGTTGTGAAAAAGTAGACACTTTTTTTTCTACAGTATTTTCAGCTATTATATATGAAAAGCTTCCAACTATAATAATAGGTAATGTAGCCATTATTAAAAATGTTGCCATTAGTTTAGTTTTTATTGTCGACTTCATTTTAGTTTTTATTATTGACTTCATTTTAAATTTTATTTTTATACTGTTTTTTATCTTTTTGAAAAAGTGTACTATTTTACCCATATTCCTTCATCTCCTGTTAGTTAATATATTGTTTGTTTCTTTTAAAACCTTACCAAGACAATAATTCAGCAACACCTTTTATATTAATTTTTATTACTCTATATCCCATTTTTTTAAAAGTTCTATATTACATTGTCCCTTTGAAAATGCCTCAATTTCAAGTGCATCTTTACTTGGATATATAAGACTCGTCATTACCTTTTCTCCTTCATTAATAAATACTTCTATAGAACATTTATCAACAAATATTCGGAGATTTAACTTATTATTGATCAAGTTAATTTTTGTTCTTCGTTCTCCCTTAGATCCAATGCCTGATTTGTCTATATTCAATATAAATGTTTTATCCTTTTTGTTATATGATAATACTGTCTCTTCCTGGTTATTTGCTCTTAATTTCAATCCAAATTCACTGGCTTCTTCTGCATCATAAACTACTTGAAGTTCATAACTATCACCATAAGTATCAAAGGTTTTTTCTCCATTTAATTTAATATTATTTAAAGCAACTTCATTACTTCTATATTTTTCAATTTCATCAACTGGTTTAAAATATAGCTTATTATCTTTCAAAGTTATCTCTCTTGGAATTGTCATAGCTCCAGCCCAGTTATGTCCATTACTATGAGTTGGATATTCTTTTTCCCACATAGTCATCCAACCTATGATAATTCTTCTACCTTTACTATCAATAGTTGTTTGAGGTGCATAAAAATTAAAACCATAATCAATTGGATAAAAATCATTATATTCAAATTTTCCAATATTGTAATCTAAGTTTCCTATCATATATACACATGAGTATATATTTGTAAAATCAGCCTTATTTGCGTTTAAGTATTGTGGAGATACAATAAGAACATCTTTGCTTTGCAATGAGAATAAATCTGGACACTCCCAATTTTCGCCCAAATTATTATTACCTTTTGCAATAACGCTTACAAACTCCCAATTTATTAAATCACTAGATTTGTACATCAAGACTTGCCCATCTCCACATTTATCATTAGATCCTAAAAAAGTGTAGTAGTAATCCCCAACTTTATAGGTTTTAGGGTCACGAATATCTTTCTTACTTGAGTTTTCTGGCACTTGATAAGAGCCTATTACAGGATTATGCTTAGATTTTGTGAAATCAATCCCATCTTGTGAATAAGCTAAACATTGCAACTGCTTATAATCCTTTTTCTTATTAGGTCCTGTATGTACATGACCTGTATACATAAGATATAACTTATTATCTTTTTCTATTGCACTTCCAGAAAAACATCCATCACTATCAAAATCTTCGTCTGGCGCCAAAGCTACTGGTAAGTAATCCCACTTTATTAAATCCTTACTTATTGCATGCCCCCAGTGCATAGGCCCCCAAACTGATTCATATGGATAATGCTGATAAAACAAATGATACATATCCTTATATTGAATAAAGCCATTTGGATCATTAAGCCATCCATATTCCGCCATCAAATGATAATTTAACCTATATTGATTGTTTATCTTATGTTTATTTTGTTTAATGTATTGGTCTGCTTCTTCTTTTTTATTACTACACATTTTTTAATCTCCTAATAAAAACTATATTTTTATTTTATAGATCCCTGTAAAACTCCACCTATAATACTCTTTTGCAAGAATAGGTAAATTATTAACACTGGAAGAATTGATAACATTAGCGCTGACATTGATAAACCGTAATCCGAAGTATAAGTACCATTGAAAGCGTATGTTGACAATTGCAGAGTTTTTTCATTTGGAGCTATTAATATTAATGATGGTAATAAGAAGTCATTCCATATCCATAACATATCTAAAGTAGTTATAGTCATAGTTATAGGCTTCATAATTGGGAATACAATTTGCCAAAAAGTTTGAAATCTTGTAGCACCATCTATCATAGCAGCCTCTTCTAACTCTACTGGTATACTTTTAATAAACCCATGATACATAAATACTGCTAAAGATATTCCAAAACCTAAATACATATAAATTAATGCCCATTTACTATTAAGCATTCCTATTGATCCATAAATCGATACTAAAGGTATCATTATTCCTTGGAATGGTATAATCATAGATAAAACCATTGCAAAAAATATGAATTTATTTAATTTCCAATCCTTTCTTACCAATATATAAGCGGTCATTGAAGAAAATATAATTATAATAAGCACGCTTAAAACAGTTATTATAAGTGTATTAAAAAATGCATGACCATAATTCATTTTTTGAAAAGCGTCAATGTAATTAGAAAATTTGAAAGTACTTGGTAATCCTAATGGATTAGCTATTACATCCTTTCTGGCTTTAAATGAATTTATTAACACAAAGACGAATGGCACTATATATACAAGTAGAAGACCTGATATAACTACATACTTTATAATATTTTCTATTAATTTCTTATTCTTCATTATGCTTCCACCTCCATCTTCTTAGTTGTATATACTTGAAATAATGATATTCCAGCAACAATTAAAAATAAAACAAATGCTTCTGCCTGTCCAACACCATATTGTTGTGATAAGAATGCCTTATTATAAACATGCATTGATATCATTTCAGTACTTTGATAAGGTCCACCCTTAGTAAGAGAAAGATTTACATCATAAACCATGAAGCTTCTTTGTAAGCTTAAAAATAAGCAAACTGTGAATGATGGAATCATCATAGGAAGTGTTACACTTATCATTTTTCTAAAACCATTTGCTCCATCTATACTCGCTGCTTCTAATATATCTTTAGGAACATTCATAAAACCTGCTACATATATAATCATTAGATATCCTGAATATTGCCAAACTGTTACAATAATTAAAGTCCAAAGTGCCTTATCAGGATCTGCAAGCCATGAACTTGAAAAAATTGGAATATTAAAATTATTACCTAAATAAACTAATATATTTGAAAATACAAATTGCCAAATAAATCCAAGTATAATTCCACCAATAAGATTTGGTGTAAAGAATCCTGCTCTATAGAAATTTTGACCTTTCATTCCAGTTGTTAATACATATGCTAGTAAAAATGCTATTACATTCATAAGTACTACAGCTGCAATTGCATACTTTAACGTTAACCATAATGAAGTCCAAAACACTCCATCTTTAAATACCTCACTATAATTTTGAAATCCAATAAAATCATGAGCATCTGATATACCATTCCAATTTGTAAAAGTTAAATAAATACCATATAGAAATGGTATTATCATAACTGTAAAAAATGCAAATGTACCTGGTCCTGCGTATATAAGATAAGTTCTTAATTTGCCTAAAAGACTCTTTTCGTTTGTCATATTCGTTCCTCCTCCTATAATAATATATTAGTCTTTATATTTAATAACGGATATTCGTAAATACGCCTATCCGTTATTATGTTTTATGCTATTTTTGTATGTTGTTATTTAACACTATTATTTAACATTTTTCCAATAATTTTGGATATCGCTAGCTAAAGCTGCTTTATCACTTTTACCATCAAGATATTTTTGCATTGAGCCTCCAAGTTGTGCCCAATGATCTCCTGGTAATGTTGTCATAGGTGCTATAGCCTTTTTATTTTCAACATATTGTTTTACTGATTTTCCAAGAGGATCAGTTATTTCTAGTTTTATATTTGAGAAAGCAGGAACTAAACTAGATTTATTAACTAAAAAGTCTTGACCTGCATCACTATATACCATCCATTCTAAGAATTTTTTTGCTGCTGCTTGTTGATCTGCATCATTATTTTTACTATCTACTCCGATAAACTTAGCTGGTCCTGCGTATATTTGTGAATTACCATAATCATCTGCATTGTTACTTACTGGAACTGGTATAAAACCGTATTGTCCATTAGCTTGATCAAATTCTTTAATTTGTGGCCATGCCCAGTTGCCCATAAACCAGAACGCTGCTTTACCTGTACCTAAATATTCAGGTGCTTTTTCATAAGTTCCAGCGAGTGGTGATGCTTTGTCAATATTATTTGCTTTTAAAACATCAAAAGTTGTCATTATTCCATTAAATAATGCATTACTAGCTAAATCAACTTTTCCAGCTTTTATATCTGCTGTAAATTTATCTGCTGATCCAGCATCTTTTGATTGATCCGTATATACCATTGGTAAGAAATGTGCTCCTAATGACCAATCCATTGGTGAAAGTACAATTGGCGCTACTCCTGCAGCTTGTATTTTTTGGAATGCTGCTTCTAAATCCTTAGTAGTTTTAATAGACGCTGGATCAACTGAAACTTTGTCTAATACTGCTTTATTGTATATTAATCCATATCCTTCAATAGATAGTGGGAATCCCATTACTTTTCCATCTGTCTTAGCTGCATCTAAAGATCCTGTTGATGCATCTTTAACCCATTTTTCAGATGAAAGATCTAGGAACTTATCGCTAAATTTCCCCATATCGTTAGGATCAAGCATACTTAAAGATGGTGCATTTCCAGATGCATACATTGAAGATACCTTTTGGAATGGTGATTCTCCTGCAGCAGCTTGAACAACATCTACTGTTATATTAGGATTTTCTTTTGTAAAAGCTTTTGCCGCATCTTCTAATTGAGTTGCGATTTCTCCTTTTGAGTTAAGAAATGTTATTTTAACAGCTTTCCCTGAAGACTCTTTACTACTAGTTGAATCTCCTGTTTTAGAACCACAACCAGCCAATAAAGAAACTGTTAATACGACTGTTGTTAAAATAGATAATAATTTTGTTTTTTTCATAACGTTACCCCCTATTTTTTTATAGGATATCCTCACTTGTTGCAAGACAACCTTTGATTTAACCCTTTTATACAAATAATTTACTCCTATCTAAATTTTACTTAAGAATGGATTAAACTATGAATATCATTACTAAAATCTGTTACTTGTTATTTAACTCTGAAAACATTTACTTTATGAATTTATTATATATGCATACTAAATATATGTCAATCGTTTAACATAAAATTTTTATAATATTTTTTCATAATATTTTTTTTAATCTTACACAGCAAAATCGTTATCTTTAATGTTAGAATAATTACA
The DNA here is from genome assembly GCF_019977655.1 of Clostridium gelidum. NCBI lineage: Bacteria > Bacillati > Bacillota > Clostridia > Eubacteriales > Clostridiaceae > Clostridium > Clostridium gelidum. The sequence goes on along the minus strand of NZ_AP024849.1, from coordinate 939,674 downwards.
GTTCATTTTCTACTTTATCATTTTTTTGGGAATTATATTTATATTATTAGTATTATTTACAATTTTTGAATTTTTACACTCTCTATTTTTGTAGTTTTTTATAAAACATGTTGAATTTAAGTTCCATAGAATTGATAATATTAGAATCAGCACTAAATATATTAACAAGGCAAATTGGATACTTTTTTTATTTTTAATTATGTAAAATTACAATATTTGCAGATAAAATTTAACCATAAAAATGCTTATTAATATGTTAACACATGAAACTTTAACAGCTTTTATGTCAACATGTTGACATGTACGTTTTTTTCAGTTAATGTTACAGTAAATATAGTAATTGTTTTAATTGTGAAGGAAGTGATTTTTTGCCTAATATAAAAGATGTTGCGAGTCATGCTGGTGTATCAGTGACAACAGTATCTAGAACTATGAATAATAGAGGTTATATTTCTGAAGCTACAAGAAAGAAAGTATATGAATCTATGGAAATTTTAAATTATCATCCAAATGAAATGGCTAAGAGTTTATATACAAAAAAATCTAATTTAATTGGCTTAATATTACCCGATGTTAGTATGCCCTTTTACGCTGAGGAAACAAAATATATAGAAGAAGCATTATATATGAATGGTTATAAGCTTTTATTATGTAATGCAAGCAATAATAGTGTTCGTGAAAAAGAATATATAGCTATGTTACAAAGAAATCAAGTTGATGGGATAATAATCGGTAGTCATACTTTAAAATTAGAAGAGTATATGAAAGTAAAACTCCCAATAGTTGCTTTAGACAGATATCTTGGAAAAGATATCCCCGTTATATCAGCTGATCATATGCAGGGGGGGTACTTAGCTGCCAATGAATTAATACGCTGTGGTTGTAAAAATGTTCTTCAATTCGTAGGAAATAGCCAAGTAAAAACACCTGCTAATGAAAGAAACTTTGCATTTTCTGAAGCAATGAAAAAGAATAATATTAACTGTACGAACATAGAATTTCCAGTAAATTTTTTTCCATTTGAAAATTATCTACCTTTTATAACCAAGTCATTGGATAATAACCCCAATATTGATGGTATTTTTGCTGTTGATACTATTGCACTTGCAGTAATAAAAGAATTGGTATCGCGAAAGCTCAAAATACCTGACGATATAAAAATTATAGGGTATGATGGCATTGCACTAGGTAGTATTTCAACTCCGACTCTTACTACAATTAAACAGCCTATAAGAGACATTTCAAACTCAGCTGTATCAACTCTTTTGTATCTGATTAGCAATCATAATACTATGATACCTAATGATATAAAATTACCTCTAATGATATGTCAAGGCCAAACCACATAAATATCATAGGATATTTTGTAATTGTAAAATCTAAAAAATGTCACAATTTACATTTGCAAACTGTGACACTTTTTTATTCTAAATATATATTAAATGACACTTTAGGACTTAGGCATATGAAAGAAAATAACAAGTCCAAAATGCGATGTATATTTTGCGTCACACGAGGAAGTATGTTTACCTCATAGAGGGCTATTATGTGAACATACTGACGAAGTATGACACGAAATAGACTAGCATATTGACTTGTTATTTTTTTGATTTTGCTTATACCAAATATTGAATAAAGATTGTAGCGAGTCCTAGGAAAAAGAAAAATCCTAAAACATCAGTAAATGTTGTTACGAATATTGATGATGCTAATGCTGGATCAATCTTTAATCTTTTAAGAACTATAGGAACAACAAATCCTGTAACAGTTGCAACTATCATATTCAAAATCATTGCAACTCCAATTATTATTCCAAATGCAATATTCCTCTCCCAAATGAATCCTAATATTGCTATTACTGTACCAATAACTGTTCCTGTAATTATTCCAATACAAAATTCCTTTACTAATACACGTTTAATATTTTTATAACTTATTTCCCCTAGTGCCAATCCTCTTACAATTATAGTTAATGTTTGCGTTCCTGCATTTCCACCCATACCTGAAACTATAGACATAAATGTTGCAAGAGAAACAACTTTTTCAATAGTTACTTCAAACATCCCTACAATAGCTGATGCAAAAATAGCTGTTAAAAGATTTATGAGTAACCAAGGCAATCTATACTTTACAGAATCTCTCAACGTACCATTAATCTTTTCTTCAGCAGCAACACCACCAAGACGATTAATATCCTCTGTTCCCTCATCTCTTATAATTTGCATAGCATCATCTACTGTTATAATTCCAAGTAATCTATTGGAATTATCTACTACAGGCATGCTTAAAAAACCATACTTTACAAATTTATTACCAACTTGCTCTTGATCCATATCAAATGGAATGGTTGAGACTTCTGTATTAATTATACTTGAAATCTTTGTATCAAAATCATTAACAACAATATCTTTTAGAGAAATAGATCCTTTTAATCTATCAAAAGTATCTATTACATAAAGGTCATAAATATTTTCACTATCATCTTTATTTTGTTGCAAATATTTCAATGTCTCTTTAATCGTCATATTTTCTCTAACCGAAATAAATTCACTAGCCATAATACCAGCTGCAGTATCTGGAGCATAACTTAATAATTGACGAACATTTCTCGCATCACGGGCTGTCATTTTTGATAATAACTTATTTGATTCTTCTTCATCTAGTATGCCTAAAAGATCAGCTAACTCATCTGATGACATTTCTTCTACTATATTTTTTTGCTTATTATCTTCAAACTTAATCAGTATTTCATATTTTTCTTTATCTTCTGCCTCATCTATAATGGTTGCGATTGTTTTTTCTGGTAATCTATTTAGTATATCGAAGCTATCCTCTGGATTTTCTCGTAATATATCAAGAATATCGACTGGATGAATATTTTCCATATACTTATGAATGCTTCCTTGTGGAGCATGGAGTAAAAATTTTCTTAGTTCTTCTTTATTCATATTTATTTTCATATATGCTTCCTCCTTTTTATAGGGAAGTCTTCATTAATTTCTACATATGATATAAATAATTTTTACCCAGCTATCTTTAAAAATTATGGATAAATTACTTTTTATTATATGTGGCACAAATAAATTCCGTCTCGCCCTCTTCACTATCTTCAGTTTTCATTTTAGAGTTTCTACTCGGATACGAGTCCATTTGTACCACCACCTTTTTTTAATAAAAAAATCTATGCTATAGTATTGTATGTTTATTCTCAACATTATGTAAAGATTTTAAACATTATACTTTCCTAATGAATTAAAAAAGACCTTTTGCTCTACGCAAAAAGTCTATAATAACTTTAATTATTCGTAGAGCTTTAGCACTATAAAGCGTAGATATTTCTATCAGCTACATTAAAAAACACCTTTGCGATGATTTTTGTTAACCCATTGGAATCTCTGGATTTTTCTGGGTAGCAGCATATTTCTTTATAGGAGCCTCACCTAACAATATATATGATTTTAGTCTAAACTTAATGATATACATTTTTATTTCGCACTTATTATATCACACAGATTAACTAATTGTAACTTATCTAAAAATTAATTTTTTGTAATAAATTAAAATGCCCTTTTATTATAATCCTAAAACACTCTTAACTTCCTTAACATGTGATCTACTTACCGGTATCTCGTTATTTTCATTATCATCAATAATTAATTTATAAGTTCCATTAAACCATGAATAAACTTCTTTAACTTTTTCAAGATTAACTATATAACTTCTATGACATCTACAAAAATTTGTTTTTTCTGATAACTCTTGTAATGTTTTTGTTGTACAATAAATATCTTTTTCAGTCTTAACATAATTTTTTTCTCCTTCAGAATAACAGAAAGAAATTTTATTAATATCAATAAGGATTATTCTACCATTATTTTCGCATGGAATCTTTTTTACAGTTTGTTTGTTATCTAATTTATATAATATATCAGTAATTTGATTTTCATTTCTGCTAATGATAGTACTAACTACACAATTTAGTGACTCTGCTATTCGCTTCTCATCATATGGTTTTAATATATAGTCATAAATTTTAAGTTCAAAAGCTTTTATTGCATAACTATCATATGCTGTTAGAAAAATTAAAATTGTATCTGGTAATATACTTTTTATTTCTTCTGCTAATTCTATACCATTTTTCCCAGGAATATTAATATCAATTAAGACAACTTCTGGCGCCTCATTTTCTATTAATATAGCTGCACTTATACCATCATATGCTTGTCCTACAACTTTAAATCTATTATCCTTTGATATTATGTATTTTAATTCATCGCTAGAAATTTTTTCATCCTCAACTATTACTACTTTAATCTCATCTAGTGATTTCAATTTAATTCCCCCTACCAATTAATTATTTTTTACACAAAAGCTAACACTACTTCCACTATTCGAACTCACTATATTTAAAGCATACCTTTCCCCATATAGTAATTTAAGTCTATTATTAACATTTTTAAGTCCAATTCCCGTAGATATGGATTCATCTGCATTTTCAAATCCTACTCCATTATCACTAATTTCAACATGAACTTCATCTTCATTGTCTCTTACTGAAATTGTTACTATTCCGCCATCAATTTTTTTTAATATACCATGTTTAATTGAATTTTCAACAATTGGTTGAAGTATAAGTATTGGAAACTTTACACCTAGCAAATTATCATCTATTAAAAATTCAACTTGTAATCTATCGGAAAATCTAGCTTGTTCAATTGCCACATATGCTTTTATAAGTGTTAATTCTTTTTCTAATGTAGAAAAATCTCCTTCTATTTCTAATGTTGCTCTAAAATAATTGGAAAGATTTAATATGAGATCTTTTGCCTTTTCTCCATCTGTTCTGCAATATGCACCTATAACGTTAAGGGAATTAAATAAGAAATGTGGTTCTATTTGCGCTTTTAGCGCTTTTAATTCTGCTATTTTATTTTCTTCCTTTAATTTAACCAAATTAACTTGTCCATCAACTAGCCTCTTTGAACTTCCAATTACCATAACTATTAAAAATACCCCTATGGAATTTATACTTATCATAGATAATGCTATTGTTTTTTCAAGGTCTATTGCAGCATTTATATCTTTTGTGAATATTAAAATAATGATCATTTGAGTTATTTCTGCTACTACTGCTGCGAGTCCTGCAATTATTGGATTTAAACCTCTTTTCTTAAATAATATTCTAAAATACCCTCCTATTATGCCTTCTGCAACTGTTGATAAGGCGCAAGCTAAGGCTGTAAATCCCCCTAATGTATATCTATGTACTCCACTTATACCTCCAACTATTAATCCAATAACAGGTCCACCTAAGTATCCTGCTACTATTGCTCCAATTGGTCTATTATTAGCTATTGATTGGTCTGTTATGTAGATTCCAAAATAAGTCCCCAAAATAGAAAGCGTTGAAAATAACACAATCATTATTATTTTGTCTTTCTTGTTATATTCATCCTTTACTAAATATTTCATAATATTAGTTTGTAATATTATATATGTAAATATTATTATAAGTGACATTCTTTCTAGCATATTTATCATTAACATATTATCACCAACCTCAAGACCATTATAATACTTTCTAATAAAATCTCAAATTGTAATTGATTTAGATTAAAATCAAATGCAAATCACCCTAATATTTTGTTAATTTATCCTTAAAATATGTTATTTCGCCTATAAATCATAGTCATTATTCTCTTCTACATGATACATTATACATGAATAAAGTAAACATTTACAATAAAAGGGGGATTAAATTATGAATTCTATTTTTTTAGTAATTGCAGGTATATTAATTTTAACGATTGGCTACAGATTGTATGGTGCTTTTATTGCTGCTAAGGTTCTAGTTTTAGATGAAACCCGAAAAGTTCCTTCTGAAGTATACAATGATGGAAAAGATTTTGTACCAACTAACAAATTGGTGTTACTCGGTCACCACTTTGCAGCTATTGCAGGTGCTGGTCCTCTTATTGGTCCAGTTTTAGCTGCTCAATTTGGTTATCTTCCTGGAGCACTTTGGATATTAATAGGCTCTGTATTAGCTGGTGCTGTACATGACATGGTAATGTTATTTGCATCAGTAAGATTCAAGGGTGAATCTATAGCTGAAATTGCAGGCCATTGTTTAGGCAAGAAAGTTGGCTTAATAACTTCAATTTCTGTTACGTTTATACTTATAATTACAATGGCAGGCCTTGGCTTACCTATTGTTAATTCACTTTATAATAGTCCTTGGGGAACTTTCACAGTAGGTGCCACTATTCCAATAGCATTTTTTATAGGTATTTATTTAAAATTTATTAGACCTGGTAAAATTGGTGAAGGAACTGTACTAGGAATGGGGTTAATATTACTTGCAGTTGTATTCGGTCCTAAAATTCAAGGCACAGCACTTGGAAATTTCTTAACTCTTGACATAAAGCAATTATCTGTAATCTTAGTTATATACGGTTTTTGTGCTGCTGCATTACCTGTTTGGTTATTATTATTACCTCGTGATTATTTAAGTACTTATATGAAACTTGGTGTAATTGGTGCTTTATGTATTGGTATAGTAATACTTCAACCAAAATTACAAATGCCAGCAATAACAGAATTTGTTCATGGTGGTGGACCAATTGTTAATGGTAAAGTATTTCCATTCTTATTTATAACAATAGCTTGTGGTGCATTATCTGGCTTTCACTCATTAATAAGCACTGGTACTACACCAAAGTTAATAGCAAATGAAAAAGATATTTTACCAATAGGCTATGGCTCTATGTTACTTGAAGCATTTATATCTTTAATGGCACTAATCGCAGCTTGTTCATTACCTACAGCAGATTATTTTGCAATTAATTCTGCACCAGCAGTTTTTGCTAAAATGGGCTTGTCCCCAGTAGATTTACCATGGCTTGAATCACTTGTTGGTGAAACATTATCTGGTAGAACTGGTGGTTCAGTTTCATTAGCTGTTGGTATGACATATGTATTCCATAACATTCCTGGTATAGATAAAATAATGTCTTACTGGTATCACTTCTGTATAATGTTTGAAGCTCTATTCATATTAACAACTATAGATTCTGGCACAAGAATTGGAAGATATTTAATGCAAGATCTTTTTGGAACAATATATAAACCTTTTAAAGAAAAAAACAAATTTAATCTTGTATTCTTTAGTGCTTTAATGTCAGTTACTTGGGGATCATTACTTTATAGTGGTAACATTTCAACAATTTGGCCACTATTTGGTGTAGCTAATCAATCCTTAGCAGCTATAGCATTTGCAATTGGTACATCAGTTCTTCTAGAATTGAATAAAAAGAAATATGTTGCTATAACAATAATACCTATGGCATTCATTGCAATAACTACAACTGTTGCTTCATTTGAAAATATATTTAATAATTATATCCCAAATGGGAAAACTGCTTTAACTGTATTGTCCTTTATTATAATGGCTATGTTAGCTGTACTATTATATGAATGTATTAGATCTTGGAAAAAGAATTGGAATAAAACTTTTAGTGGTGAACTAGATGATTACATTGAAGATTCCATTAAAGATGCTATATAACAATTTCAGATAAATGAACAAAACCATTTAAAATCTTAGGATCTTAAATGGTTTTGTTCTCTTCTAATATTCTATATATGTTAACTCCATAATTTTATTTTAATCTATTATCTTTGGTAAAAAATGTTCTATATCCAAGGGTTACAAACAAAACAGTAGCTAAGCCTGTACTACCTAAAATAGCAAGCATTATACCAATCTGATATTTAATTGCAGTTAGTGGAAATGTTCCAGAAAGGATTTGTCCCGTCATCATTCCTGGAAGTGATACAATTCCCATAGTTAACATGTTATTCATAGTTGGCAAAATAGCACTATCAAAAGCGTTGTTAACAATTTCTCTAGTCGCAACTACAGGGCTTGCTCCTAGCATCAAAGAATTTTCAATTTCAACTCTTTTATCCTCAATGTCACTACATAATTTATTCGCACCTAGTGCAATACCTGTCATACTATTTCCAATAATCATTCCTGAAATAGGAATAAAATATTGTGGATTAAACCATGGTCTTACCTGCAAGACTACAATAATAAAAAATACAGCTGTAGCCAGAGCACCGCATATCATGGAAAAAGCAATTATTCCTTTAAGCTCCTTTGACATTGTAGCTTTTACTCTCTCAACAGAATTATAAATTGCAAATGTAATCATAATTGTAATCATCAAAGAAGTAAGCCACCAACTTGGATTATCAAAAACAAACATTAATACATAACCCATTAAAGTAAGCTGCACCGTCATTCTTGTAGATGCTATTAATATTTGCTTTTCTCGCCTAATCCCTCTTGACTTAAAGATAACTAAAAGCAATAAAACAAAAATATATGCTATAGACAGTTGGAAAACTGAAAGATTCATTACTGCATCATTCATAATATGCCTCCATAACGCTCTTCTGTTACTATCTCATATTTCTCCATATTATATGCTTCCATAACTTTACCATTTTCAATTCTTATAATTGAGTCTGAAAATTTTTCTGCAATTAGTTCTGAATGAGTAATCATAACTAATTGCTTATGATTTCCCAAAACAAATCTTGATAAATTGTCTATAATAAATTGTTCAGTTTCTTTATCTAGTGCCGCTGATGGCTCATCTAAGAGATATGTTTCTGCGTCCATTAGCATAACTCTAGCAAGGCATAAACGTTGCTTCTCGCCACCTGAAAGCTTGCCACAACTATCACTTAAAGACTTATTCAATTCTACCCTTTCAAGACTTTCTTTCATTGCTGAAATAGATGCGGGTAGCCTCTTTGAAAAATATAACCCTATTTGCAAATTATCCTCTACTGACCCACTATAAATCACTGGAGTTTGTCCCAACATAACCACTTGACGACGTAATTTTAGAGTGTCCATTTTTGAAATATCATTGCCATTATAGATAATAGTTCCATTGTCAGGCACATTTAGCTTATTCAACATACGTAATAATGTTGTTTTCCCACTACCAGAAGGACCAACAATACATGTTATTGGTTTATTAATACCTAAAAATTTAATATCTAAAATATTCTTAAATTTAAGATAATTTACTTCAAACATGGACTCACTCACTTTCTTTATTCTTTAATCATTCTTCTATTTTAAAAGTTTATTATTTACAAAACAAATAATCATCTATGATGTAAATAATTATTTTTTATTTGGTTCTTTATAAGTTACTCCTTTTGTATCAACAGTAATTGATTTTATAACTACATCTTCCTTTGGCTTATCATTTGAAGTTTTTACATTTTCGATTTTTTCTAATACATCTAATCCTGATATTACTTTACCAAATGCAGCATAATCTCCATCAAGATGTGCTGCTTCCTTTGTTACTATAAAGAATTGACTTCCAGCACTATTAGGATCTTCTCCTAATCTTGCCATTGAAAGGACTCCTTTTGCATGCTTTAAGCTATTGGCAAATCCATTTGAAGTAAATTCACCTTCAATTGAATATCCTGGTCCACCACTTCCATCACCCTTTGGATCTCCGCCTTGGATCATAAAGTTTTTAATTATTCTATGAAATTTTAGGTTATTATAAAAATCTTTATTAGCTAAATCAATAAAATTATTAACTGTATTTGGAGCAATTTCTGGATATAATTCAGCTTCAATGACTCCATATCCATCTACTGTTATAGTAGCCACTGGCAAATGTTCACTTTCCTTTGTTAACTCTGTATCACTGCTCTCACTTTTTACAACAGATGCATCTGCCTCTTCTTTATTATTAACTTTAGTCACTCCACATCCAACTAGCACTAGTGAACTCATTAATACTGTTATTACTATTAACTTTAGATACTTATTTATATTTCTTATGTTCATATTCTTTCCACCTTATATGTATATTTTAATAACTTCAGTATACCATAATCTTTTATATTACTAATAGAGCTTAATTCAAAATCAATTTTAAATTAAGCTATGTATAATATCTTCCTAAAGTCTATATTTTATACATTACAAAATGTTAATTATATTACCTTTATTTAACATCTGTACACTCTGATTATATATATATTTATTCAACCTACATCAGTTAACACTTTTTTAAACTAAACATTACTAATTAGGCTATAAATTTCATATATGAGACTTTATTTTATATATAAATAAATTATTTTATATTTTTTTAAATTAATCTTGTAAAACGTATTCATAAGTTGTTATAATTATATTAGAAATTTTTTATTACCTTTTTGAAACTTTCGATATAAAAATTATTTCTAAAGTTTCATATTAATTAACTTCTAATCAGTTTTATTCAGTGTTAATAAAAGGAGTGACTACATATGTTTAAAAAAATGTTATCCAAGTCTAAAAAAAATATATCAAGTTTATCTAGAAATAATTTATTTACTAAAAAGTCTTTTTTTAACTTCCAAAACAATAAATTCACAAATAAATTATCACAATTTATTGAAAATGAATCAATTGAAAGAAAAATATCTAAATCTTTTAAAGTTATAATAGCATTAATGGCTATCGCTATGATTTGCTCAATGATATCCATATTCTCTATGGCTTCAAGAACCAATAAACTGTATACTTCCCCATACACCGTTTCAAGCACTGTAGCTAGTATAAAATATAATTTAAAAGATTTAGATGATAATCTTTATAAGGCTATCTCAGCAAGTGAAACCACAAAGAAAAATTATAGTATAGATCTTTCAAATGAAGCAACTGAGAACTTAAAAAAGAATATTGAAACATTAAATGAAATATTTACTGGAGATGCTGCCTTAGTGAAATCTCTTTCAGAAAATGTTGAAATCTTAGAACCTATTAGGCAAGACGCTTGCAATTTAATCAAGGATGGTAAGAAAGATAGAGCCCTTAAACTTATTGAAGGTTCATATGCACTACAACTGGAGCTTAGCCAAAATACTATTTTAAATATATCTAATGAGTCTGACACAGAAGCTAAAAACTTTGTAAATAGTTCAAATATATATAGAAATTTAAGTGTATTTGCTATTTTTATTTTTATTTTAGTAATAATATTTATTGCAAATTTGGTTGGAAAATTATTGAGACAAACCTTACTTGAAGGAATTAATAACATTAAAAATATATCTAAAAACTTATTAGAAGGAAATTTAAAAATAAACTCTACTTATACTTTTAATGATGAAATGGGTGAAATGTCTAATGACTTAATTAAATCCCTAGAAATGTTAACTTCTTATATAAATGATATTACAAGTACTTTAGAGAGATTATCAAATTCAGATTTAAATATCGATTTAGACAATTCAATATGTTATAAGGGCGACTTCCTACCTATTCAAGAATCAATGAATAAAATTGTTTGCAGTTTAAATAATACATTTTATGATATGCGTGAATCAATTGATTTTACTGCTAGCAGTTCAGAACAATTAGCTGCAACTACTCAAATGCTTTCAGAAGGATCTACAGAACAAGCAGAAGCTGTAGAAGATTTGTTATTAAGTTTTACTACAGTATTAAAACAAGTTGAAATGAATACAGATAATGCCTATGAAGCTAATGCCTTTTCATATAAGACGAAAAATATCGTTACTGATGGAAGTAGTAAAATGAGTTCTTTAATGAATTCTATGAAAGAAATAACTACATCTTCTAAACAAATTGCTGAAATTGTAAATACAATAGAGGACATAGCAGCGCAAACAAATCTTTTAGCATTGAATGCTGCCATAGAAGCCGCTAGAGCTGGAGATGCTGGAAAAGGTTTTGCTGTTGTAGCTGAGGAAGTAAAAAGACTTGCTGCTCAATCTTCTGATGCAGTTAAAAATACCACAAAAATAATTGATACTTCTTTACGTGCAGTAATTGATGGTGAGACATTAGCAAAAGAAACTGCTTATGCATTGACTATAATCGTTAAGAATGTAGATGATACTGCCAATTTAGTAAAACAAATAGCTACAGACTCTAAAGAACAAGCAAATGCAATAGAAAAAATGACAGCTAGAGTTAATAAAATATCCGATGTGGTTCAAACAAATTCAGCTACGGCTGAAGAAACTGCTGCATCTACCCAAGAATTAGCTTCTCAATCACAATTAATTAGTGATAAGCTTTCAATTTATAAATTGAAAATTCAGCTAATATAATAGAGAGGATAATCCCTTACTTAGATTAATTTTTGTAATTCAATCTAAGTAACAGATTATCCTCTCTAAATTGTATTAATTTTATATCCTATGAATTATTTTACATACATTTATATAAATTATTCTATATTCTCCTTAGGTTCTGAGAAATAATATCCTTGCGAATAATCTATATTCAAATCTTTTATTTTATTATATATTTCTTCTTCAGATACAAACTCTGCAATGGTTTCTATTCCTAATTCCTTTGCAAATAAAACTATAGTCTTAGTAACCATTTCTGCTGATTTATCTTTATGTATATTTTTTATTATTGATCCATCTATCTTTATATAGTCTACATCTAACTTCATAAGATAATTAAAATTTGAATATCCTGTTCCAAAATCATCAATAGCAATTTTAGCACCATATTTCTTTATTTCTTGTATAAACTCTGTAACTTCGTTGAAGTTTTCAATCCCTTCTGATTCTACTATCTCAAATACAACTTTTTTAGGATTTTTAGCTTTTTTTAGTTTTTGTATAATTAATGCTCTAATTTCACTACTTATTATATCTTGAAGAAGAAGATTTATAGATATTTCATAATCTGTATTATCTAAAACTTCAAAAGTTTTCTCTAACATTATTATTGTTAATTCTTTATATAATCCAGCCTTTTTAGAAATATCTAAGAAAAAATAAGGTGATATAATTTCTCCATTTTCATCTATCATTCTTATTAAAGCTTCACACTTTTCAACTGTTCCTAAACGGTTATTAACTATTGGCTGAAAGAATGGTACAATCCTATTTTCTGCTATAGCATCTTTAATCTTTTTAGTCCATATTATATTTTTTTTAATTCCTTCATATATATCTAGCTCTTCTTTATATATTTGAAATAATTTTTTATTCTTTTTAGCATAATGTAATGCCATCTCAGCTCTTTCAAATAATGATTCTTTCCCTAATGCAATTGCCATTGTTACTGTTATATAAATTTTACCGTCCTTATAAAAGAAACATTGATTATTTATTACATTTTGTAAAAATCTTATTTTTTCTATAAATTCTTCTTTTAGTCCAACGTTATCTACTACAGCAAATATATCTGAATTCACTCTATAAGAATTAAAATTATTTTTGTCACAATATAAACTAATTAATTTAGAAAGAGCTTTTAATACTACATCTCCTACTGTATTTCCATAAAAATCATTTATATCATTAAATGACTTTATATCAATAATTACAAGTTTATCGTATTTTCCTTGTGATAAATCTAAAATTAATTTATTTCTATTTTCTAAATTTGTTAAATTGTCTGTATAATATTGTTTTTCTAATTCTTCTGTTTTTTCTTTAATTTTTTCTTCAAGCTTTAAATTCAATTGATTTAACTCTTCTCCTGTAGTTTTTATAAGATTATATAATGTTGAATCTTCATCACTGTAATATTGGCATTTATCGTTAAGTTCTGTATCTATTTTAATTCTTGCATTCATATCTTCTGAAAGTACTAGTATTGTCATTGTTTCTGCATAAAGCATATTTTCATTATTAACATTATTAAATTCACCATAAGTATAAAATCCACTTACTGAGGAATTACCACTAATTGGTGCTATTTCTTTAGTTGCCATTTCCTTAAGAAAATTTTTTCTTGAATCACAAGAATATATGAATAAACTCTCGCCTGGACATTTTTTCATTTTGTCATAAACATCTCTTGATCCTTTTAAAATTTCACTTAAATCACCATAACCAATCCTTATTTTTTCCCCTATGTCTATTTTGGATGAAATAGTTATTTCTTCATCGTTTATAAATTTTAAGACTGGTCTACCAACATACCTATTATTCTTTTTTATCATCAAAGGAAATTTAGCTCCAATACGCTCAATTGGCTCATTATTATTTGTGACTATATATTTACTATAAAATTCTTGTGCTGGTATATTATCTATGCTTTTAATTACCTTTCCCTCTGCCTCTGTTATTTCATGTTCTCTACCTATAGGTATCCAATTAAAGCTACTTTCATTATTTACGTATAAATCCTTACTTTCTAAAGCAACCGCAACTACTGCATCTTTTTCCACGCCATTTTCAGTAAAAACATATATTTCATCTATAGACTTGCTCTTGCCTGCAAGTCCCCCCGATACCACAACTTTATTATTTATAGAGTTTATTCCGTTTAAAAAGTCTTGTCCATCAATGCTTGCGTCAGCAAAAGATATTATAGCTTTAGTATCTAGAGAAATTAATTGACGTGCTACTTCTACACCTTTATTAAAATCTGACATTTTATCTTTAATTAAAATAGTTTTAATCGTTGTTTTTGCAAATACACTTATAGAAATTAAACATTCATTTTCAAAAATTTTACCATTAAGTATTTCTCCTGCAGATGTAGAACCAATTATTTTACATTGTGGAATTAATGATATTAAATTTTTTATTACTTCTTCAATAAACTCTTTTTTTCCTATTCCTGAAAATACTTGTACTAATATATTATTATATTTTATTATGTAATTATTACTTATATATTTACTTAAAGTGTCGTAATCCTTATATTTAACGTTATACGTTTTCATAATTCACCTCAATACTTAGTATGTTTCATATGTATACTCAACTATTTCACTCTTATTCAATTATATCATTTTTTCACTCTCTAATCACTGTATTTCTGCATACTTTAGCAATATTTTCATATTAAATTTTATTAATTTGGTAAATAATATCTTTATATACAAATATAAAAATTCTTTTTGATTTAATTCAAAAAAAAGATAGAACCTCCCTGTTCTATCTTTTTTTATAAGACTCCTTTAAGCCTGTTTTGACCTAAAGCATATAGTTGAATCACAAAAACAAATTTTTACTTTTCATTCTCAAGGATTCCCATAACTATTTTTTCTGCAGTTATAGGTAATGTTCTTATATTTACCTTTGTTGCATTATATACTGCATTGGCTATAGCTGGTGACGGAGTATTAATTACTATTTCCCCTATTGATTTGGCACCAAATGGTCCTGTTGGTTCATAGCTACTTTCAAAATCAACTCTTATAGTACCTACATCAAGACGAGTCGGAATTTTATATTGCAAGAATGAATTATTTCTCATTCTCCCCTTTTTATCATATGAAATTTCTTCATATAAAGCCATTCCTATACCTTGAGCTATTCCACCTTCTATTTGAACTTTTGCAAGATTTTTATTTATAACAGTTCCACAATCTGCAACTGCAACATAATCTATTAAATCAACTTTTCCCGTAAGCTTATCAATTTCTATTTCAACCATTCCTACCATAAATGGTGGTGGTGAAACTGGTGATGAATTTGATTCACTAGCACTTAACATTTTACTATTACCTACATATGTTGTATTAGCTAAATCTCGGAGTGGAATTTCCTTATTATCTTCTAATGAGAAAACTTTCTTACCATCAAATTCTACATTTTCTACTGGGCAAGACATTAATCTTGCGCCTTCTTCTACTATTTTCTTCCTTAATGATTCACAAGTTTTAAGTACTGCACCACCAGTTGTATAAGTTGTACTAGATGCATAAGACCCACTATCATATGGTGATTGATCAGTATCAACACCATGAACTATTATATTATCAATATCACATTCTAAGCACTCTGCGGCCATTTGAGATAATATTGTATCACAACCTGTTCCCATATCAGCTGCACCTATCATTAATGTATAGAAACCATCATCATTTAGTTTAATTTCAACTGATGCAGTATCTATAACAGATATTCCTGAACCTTGCATAGCTAATGCTACACCAACAGATCTAACTTTATCATTTCCAAGATCTCTGCATGGATATTTATTATCCCAATCTATCATTTCTTTTGCTTTGGCTAAGCATCTGTCTAATGCGCAACTATTAGCGGTTTCATTATAGTAAGCAGGCATAACTTGACCTTCTTTTACCATATTTAATTCTCTTATTTTAACTGGATCCATATTAAGTTTTGCTGCCAGTTCACTTACTGCAGATTCAACTGCAAATATACCTTGAGTAGCACCATATCCTCTATATGCTCCAGCCCCCATTGTATTTGAATAAACAACATCAAAGCTAAACTTAAAAGCTTTTGTTTTACCATATAAAGGAATAGATTTATGACCTGATAGTCCTACAGTAGTTGGTCCATGATCTCCATAAGCTCCAGTATTAGATAATGTATAAACATCTATTGCTTTTATTATTCCATCTTTATTAGCACCAATACGTACTGTTAGCTCCATTTCATGTCTAGGACTTCCATTAGTCATACTTTCTCTTCTTGTAAATATCATTTTAGCTGGTTTACCTGTTTTAAGAGTTACTATTGCAGGGAAAATTTCTGCCACAACACTTTGCTTAGCTCCAAAACCTCCACCTATTCTAGGTTTTATTACTCTTATTTTTGATTTAGGTAATTCCAGTGCATTTGCGAGTATTCGTCTCACATGGAAAGGCACTTGCGTTGAATCTATAACATTTAATCTTCCATAAACATCAAGTTCAGTATAAGTTCTAAAAGTTTCCATCATTGCTTGGCTATTGGCTTTAGTATGATACGTTTTTTCTACAACATATTCACATTTGCTTAATTCTTCATCTACATTTCCAACTTCAAATTCGTCACATGCGCAAAGATTTCTTTTAGCATCTACTCCTACACCAGGACATAAAGCTTTAAAGTTTTCTTCAGGATGTATTATTGTTTTATTATCTTTAGCTTTTTTAAAATCTAATACTGCTTCTAAAACTTCATATTTTACCTTTATTAATTTTAATGCTTTATTAACACACTTTTCATCTTTTCCAGCTACTATGGCCACTGGATCTCCAACGCATCTTATTCTTTTATCTAAAATTAATCTATCATATGGACTTGGCTCTGGATAAGTTTGTCCTGCTGTTGTAAATCTAGATTGTGGAACATCTTTATATGTTAAAATACATTCAATTCCTGGCACTTTATTTGCTACTTCTGTATTAATATCTTCTATTAAAGCGTGTGCATGGGGACTTCTAAGTAATTTTACTGTTAAACAATTACTTGGCGCTATATCATCTGTATATACTGGTTTACCCGTTACAAGTGCCATAGCATCTTTTTTCCTTATTGCCTTATTTATAAATTTCATTCCTTAGTCCTCCTTTGCAATTTCTAAATATTTCTTAATTGCTCTAAGTTGTCCCATATATCCTGTACAACGACATAAGTTTCCGCTTAAATATTGCTTAATTTCTAATTCAGTTGGATTGACTAATTCTTTTTTCATAGCTAATACATTCATAATAAATCCAGGGCTACAGAAACCACATTGTTCTGCTCCTTGATCTGCTAGAAATGCACCAAATTCTTCTACTTCTTCTTGGATTCCTTCAAGAGTTGTCACGTGTAATCCATTTGTTTTCATTGTAAGAGTGCTACATGATAAAATTGGTTTTCCTTCTAAATGCACAGTGCATAAGCCACAATTTGCAGTTTCGCATCCTCTTTTTACACTATAGAAGCCCTTACTTCTTAAATAATCAATTAATAATATATCTACTTGTATATCGTCTTCAAATACTTTATTATTTATCCATAATTTAATTTGCATAAGTACCTCCTACAATCTCGTCTATTGCTCTATTTATAAATACTTTAGCAAGAATTTGTCTATATTCCTTGCTACCTCTCATATTGCTTTCGAATTTCACTTCTTTTATTACATGGTCTACTAAAGAATCAATTTCTTCTTTAGTTGGGTTTTCGCTAAGAATTGTTTCTGCCTTATTTATTAGCATTGCCTTTTGAGGTCTAGCCCCTAATACCACTTGCCATTTATCCTCTAACTTTGAAATTGCTACTGCAAGGACTGGAATGTCTGTTGCGCTCATTCTATGAGTTAAATATGATACTTTTCTCGCATCCTTCTTAATTATAATTCTTACTAAAATATCATTATCATATGGCATATCTTTAAATGTTGATAGCGGAATAATTCCACCATTATATAACTCTACATAAGTATCTAATGCTAATAGAGATGTTAAAATATCTGAAAACCCAAATCGAGAGTAAATGCTACCTCCAATAGTTGCACAATTTCTAAATTGTACTCCTACTATATGTACTAAAGATTTTGAAATAGCACCATTAAAATATGAGTTTAATGATTTACTAACTTCCATATCTCTTAATGTACACATACAGCCTATTTTGAAGCACTCTTCATCTTCTTCAATCTTATCTAATCCTAATTTTGATAGGTCAATAGCGGTTTGAATATTACGTTCCCCCATCTTTAACCAACCAATTCCGCCTAAAATAACATTGCTTCTCTTTTGATTCAACTCATATGCTTGTTGTAAATCTTCCGCTACCACATAATCTTTAATTGTAAACAAACTGTTCCCTCCTATATTTTACTTAGGCACATGAAAATAAATAACAAGTCCACAGTTGCCATGAATATTTTTCATCAGGCAAGGAGCAATTTGCCGACGTGAGCAGTGAACCCAAATCTATTATTTGTTGTGAATCGCTTACTCAAGAAGAGCGTTATGCGAGTCGAGCTCCAATTATAATGGAAAATAGGCTGGCAAATGGACTTGTTGTTGTTTTTGATTGTGCCTTATATTTAAATGACTCATTATTGCCTTTATATATCAAACAAATAGATAAAATTTCATCATGCGAAACTATCCACTATCCTATAATTATTATAAACGAAATTTGTATACTTTAACATATCTATGTCGTAATTAAGTGTTTAGATGAAGTTCTTATTTTATGGTTTGATAAAACAGGAACTTTAGGGCTGATATTGTTACTCAAACTATATAATTGACGAAGTAACTTATAAAAATGTTCTTTGAAAATTGAATAATATAATGTTAAAAAGTAAAAATAATATACATTTTTTACAAAAGAAATCTTATGTTACCATCCCAATATGATATACTTACCATTAGCTAAGTCATATTCGTAATTTATATCTACATAAAAATTAATTTTAAAGAGGGGCAAATTAAATGAGTAATAAGAGATATATCAATCAAATTCGAATCAATCCTTCAAATTTAAATAATATAATAAATGCTGTTTCTGATTACTTACATAAAACGGATTTTAAACCAATTAATATAAATGGTGAAACATTTTTTGCTAATAACACAATTAATAAATTTAATTGGGTACTATGCCTAAAATTTCGTTTTAATGGTACTGTAGCATTTATAGAAGGATGGTTAGTGGGTCTGGATATGGCGAGAGAACCAAAGTTTAATGAAGAGTATGGTATTGATAGCATGTATGGCTACCTATGGAGCCCAATAACAATGTTAAAAGCAGTAATACGAGATGTAGAAAGTTTAATCAAACAAGGAAAATAATTGTGTTTTGGTAAAAATGCCAAATCGAGTTCTTTTAATCGTAACATTCTTATTTAGCGTCACAACTGAAGAACCGAACACTTATAACAAACACCGTATTATTCAAATTTGAATTTTACAGTGTTTTTACTGCACAATTCTAAATCTGGAGGATGAATATGGTAATAAGATTTTCAAATAAAATGTTGATTGTAATTGAAAATGGACATGCAAAAGGTGATTCGAATCTTAGTTCCAGCACCTCTTGATCCTGAACCCTGTTTTTCTGTTATTGTTGATAGCACCATGGATTCATTTCTTGTGCTAAGTTCCTTTAATATATTATCGTCTATGCTACTAATCTCTTTTTCATCTTAACTTCTCCAATTCTTCTCTAGTATCAATATCCATAAGCTCTACCTTATGACTGATTTGAACTTTTTCTAAATCATCTAGGTGTTTTTTCATAATAGATTTTCCACCAACATCACCATTTAAACTCAAAAATTCATGCGTATATTTCCTAGAAAATATAGTTGGATTTCCAAGCTTGCCTTCATATTGAACACAAGCCATTCCCTTATTACTTTTCATAAATCTATCAATTAATTTTTCCATGCTTTCTAATGATATAAATGGCTGATCACATACCATAAACATATATGCATCTGCTTCCGCATCCTCATTTATACCTAGTTTAATAGAATGAGATATTCCAAGTTCACTGTTTTTATTCATAACAACTTTGATGGGTTGTTTTGATAACTCTGCTTTAATTTCTTCATATTGAGTAACTAAAATTATTTTATTAAAGTTTAATTTTAAAATCTTTTCTATCACATTCATATACATTGGTTTATTATTAACTGATGCTAATAATTTATTTCCTTTAAATCTAATACTATTTCCTGATGCTAGTAAAATTAAATTTATCTTAGTTGCTTTAACAATTGTACTGCCATCAAACAATACACCTTTTGCAATTGTTGAATCAGATTTTATTTCCAAAGTATATTTACTCATAATTTGCCACCTTATATTCTTAATGTTTATTTATATATAAATTATAATAAACTAAATCTTTGCTAAAAAATAGACTATGTTAGACTAAATTGTTAATGTATCATATTAACAACAGGTATTTTAATTTTAAATTGACTTCTAGTACTAAAATAAATAGTATTACACAACAAAAAAATCGCAAATTCATTTCTGATATGCGATTTTAAAATCTATTATATATTTTATTGATTTATAAAATGCTAATATCATTCATTGGGTTCTGAAGACCATTCCTTAACATTATCATTTATATTAAAAGCTAATTTTTTATCCTTTATATATACTATATTTTCATCAGGATATGTTATAACATCATCCTTTTCACGAGTTCCAACATCAAGTATCTGTAATATTTCTTCACTATTATTTATAAACTTATGTCCACAATCCTTACCTGCTGGTGCTGAAATAACGTCACCTTTTTTTATTAATATCTCTTTTCCATCTATTCTCAGTATACCTTCTCCACTCATTATTAAATAAAACTCTTCCTGTTTTGAATGCGCATGGTATTTTACACTTTCACTTCCTGGTCTTACATAATCTATGTTTACATAAAACTTTTCACAACCAATTGCTTCACCTATTAATATTGTCTTTAATTTAGTATTAAAGTTAGGATCATACATATATTCCTCTGGAATATCATTAATATTCGATATATTTTTCATTAAACTCTCCATTCAAATTCCTCATCATAATAAATTTTCTATTTATTTATAAATTTCCTTTTAGTATTGTTAATTAGCTTTTCTATATCGCTTTCATCTCCAAAAAGACATGCTTCTATTCCATAAAAAGTTTCTCTAAAGTCTCTATTAAATTTTATATCATCGTATTTTCCATACATTCCGATCATAAATTTTTTCATTCTCTGCCACTCCAATATCAACGCCAATTCATACTAATTTAGGAGGTTGTCGCAACTACAAAATTTTAATTGCTACACCCTTTACAAACATTATGTATAAAAATAATCACAAATCCAATTTTATAAATAATGTAATTTTATAATCTGTTATTTATTTTTAATGATTAATAATTTAAGTGAATCATAAATTAATTACAGTTAAAATTGTCATTAAAATTATAAAAAATATGGATATATTTCTTCCGACCTTTGCATAATAATCTTCTTTGTATTTATGACCTATAAAAATTGCAATAACAAATAAAATTGTTGAAATAACCATAACTGGGAATCTCACTCCAATAATCTCTAATATATTTTCTCCAATACTTTTCTCACCTAAAGAAGTAAAAGAAAATATTATAGAAAATATAGAAATTATTAATGCTGATGTTCCTATTCCGCTTTTTTTTGTATCAATATTTTTTGTCTTTCCCATATTCCCCTCCATTATAATAATTAACCTTGATTTAACAGAAACTTTCAAACTAATTATAGCACATATGTAAATATTATACTATTAATTCAAAAGAACTCTACATTCATATATTACTTCGTACTTAGTTACTATTACTCAGATTACCTTTATCATTCATATTCAATCTGCAATCCTAAAGTTAGCATTTCTTCAAAACTATCAATAACATAATCATATTCTTTAACATTTCCAAAACCATATCTTGCATATACAAATGGAATTCCTGCCACTTTTGCTGACTCTCCATCTCCATTAGTATCCCCTACATAAATTGGACTTTTTAACTTATTTCTTTCTATTATAATTTTATTGTTTTCTCCTTTTGATAATCCTGTTACACCTGAACATTCAAAATCATCAAAATACTTGTCTAATTTATGTGCTTTAAAAAAACATTGTATGTATCCATCTTGGCAATTACTAACTATGAACAATTTATATTTTTCAGATAATGCTTTAAGTATTTCTTCTAATTTAGGGTATAACGTTCCTCCATGTTCTCCTAAATAAACTTGTTCTGTTTCGCAACATTCTTTCATTAACTTCATTTGAAAAGCTTCATCTAAATCTGGAAATAATTTTTTGCCTATTTCTTTTATTTGAAGTCCCATACATCCTTCCATATCAGCAGGCGTTATTACTTTTTCTATGTTTGAATGTTTTGATAATATAGTTTTCCACGCACCACAAACTCCTTCTATTGCATTCCAAAGAGTTCCATCTAAATCAAAAATAATGCTATCAATTTCCATTTCTATTCCTCCAAAATTACATTTTATTTCTACGTCAATAATTACTATTTATACATTATTTAACATACACATTATACCAAAACCTAATTTATTTGTAAAAATTTATAAATACAGTCACATATATCAACACTATTGACTAAATATAAAAAAATCAAATCTTTATTCTAATTTATTTTATTGTAAAATCTATTTTATTATATTGAATACACAACAAAATAGTATTATAAATTATTCATTTAAAAAAGTAACAGTTGTAAAAAGAAAATAATACAATAAATGAAAACACTTATACAAAGAGGAAGCTATGGAATTCAACGGATGGAATAGTTTTGAGGATTTAGCGAGAGCTTGTGGATATACTAATTGTCATAAGGATAGTGATAATACAAATAACCATAATGCAACAAATAATTCTTGTAATATTGGTTGTAGTGATATACCCAATGGATTTCAATCTTTAAATCCCGAGTTATTTATTATAATAGGGGAAATACTTGGAAATATAATAGCTGGAAATATTCCTTATAATGTTCAAAATGCAGTCGGAAACTGGCTGGAGCTAGTTGGTCAAGCGATTTTAACATTTAATGCTCAACAACAATACTTTCAAAGTGGACCAGGAAGATATTTTAATCCAAAAAATTATAATGTTAACAATTCATTTTGCAGCACTACTCCTACAAATACTGCTCAGAATAATTATTCAAGTGCTGATGGTAATAATTCAAGCAAAAATAAAGAAAAAAGCTCAAATTCTGATTCTAATATAAAATCAGCTAGTGAAAATAATGCTGATAAAATAGAATCGCTAGAATTACGTATAAATCAGCTAACAGCTGAAATAGAGAAACTCAAAAATAAAATATCTTTTAACAATTGAATGAAGATTAATAATAACTTTCATTGAAATATCTTACCTAAGAGCTGTTATTTAATAACTATAGGTTTGTCCCCTTTATCAACAACCTGACCAATAACTCTTGCATATGTAGTAAATTCTTCAATTCTTGATAAGAATTCTTTAACATTCTTCTCAGGAAGTGAAATTAAAAGTCCACCTGATGTTTGTGGATCTATTAACACATCTTGAAGTTCTTGTGTAATATTTGATGCCAAAGTGAACTTATCTTTTAAATAATCAAGATTATTATACATTCCTTCAGGTATAATTCCCATTTTAGCATATTCTAGTGCTCCATCTATAATAGGTACTGAGCTACTAAAAATTTCTATTGTCTTATTACTTCCAATTGCCATTTCATAGCTATGACCAACCAAACCAAAACCAGTTATATCAGTGCATGCATTTACAAAAAGTCCAGAGGTACATTCTTTAGCATACTTATTCAATGTACACATTATAGATGTAACTTCTTTAATTTTACTTTCAGTTAGCAATTCTGCTTTGGACGCAGTATTCATTATTCCAATACCTAATGGTTTTGTAAGTATAAGTACATCTCCAGTTTTTGCATTACTATTTGAAAGTATTTCATTTGGATGTGCAAATCCAGTTACACAAAGACCATACTTAGGTGTAGGGTCTGCTATAGTATGACCACCAGCAATTACAGCCCCTGCTTCCTTAACTTTATCATATCCCCCAGCAAGTATTTCCCTCATAATTGATATATCTAAACAAGAAGGAAAACAAAGTAAATTCATAGCTGTTGCAGGATTTCCCCCCATTGCATAAATATCACTAAGAGCATTAGCCGCTGCAATTTGACCAAAAGTATATGGATCATCAACCATTGGTGGAAAGAAATCTACAGTTTGAATTACTACTGTATTATCATTAATTTTATATACGCATGCATCATCATTAGTTTCAAATCCCACAAGCAAATTGGGATCTTCAAATTTAGGTAAACTACTTAAAACGTCATGAAGAACTCCAGGCCCTATTTTAGCAGCACATCCTGAATTTTTAGTTAAACTGGTAAGTTTTATATTTTCTGACATATAATATGTTTCCTCCTTAAAATATCAGTTATTTATTTTTTTTATATATAATTTTATACCGTTGTGAATATCTCACTAATCAATTTTAATTATCTATCTCTTTGAATTTCTTAAAGTGTGATAACCTTTGAAGCTTCCTTCATGCAATTTGTTATATCATACATATTACTTACTTTCCCTACTTTTAAGTTTTCCTCAAGACCATAAAAATTAAGACATGCTCCACATACTAATATTTCAACACCCTTTTTTTCTAAATATTTCAAATGCTCTACAGCTTGTTCATTTAATGTAGGAACTTTTACTCCATCATTCATAAATAAAACTGATTTTGGTAAGTCATCCCCTTCTGAAATTGTATAAAAGTACATTTTCATTAGTGACTTTCCAAGCTCTTCATTACCTGCGCCAATAATTTCTTTACCTATAAATACTGACCAGGTTCCTAAAGTATTTTTATTTTCTTCTAATTTATCTAATATTTCATTACACTCTTCACATTCATCTTCACCGCTAGCTGCATCTGAAGATTTTGAAAAATAAACTTTAAATATTTCATTATCTTCTTTTAAATCTGTTATAAACCCTTGACTATTAGCTAGCTTCTGAAGATTTTGAACAGCTATATTATTATCAACTTCAACTACAAATCTGTTATTTCCACCATCAATTTCTTTCTTTGCCATTATTACTGGCATTGGACAATTCTTGCCTTTTGCATCAATTATTTTATTCATTTATCATTCCTCCTAAATATAAAATTGCTTCTAATACTCCTCCACCAATAGATCGAGCTTTATCTGAAATTGTAAAACAATGATTTTTTTCACATCTTGGATCAATGTCTCCACTTTTCATTCCTTTAAAGACATTGACATCCTTTTGAAGCATTCCACGTACTATCCCATTTATTTCAGCAAAAATTGGAGTTTCATTAATGTAAGCAACTATATCTCCTTTTTCAACATAATCACCAATATTAGCTATAGGTGATATTTTACCCTCATCGGTTGCTCTAATTATTCTTTCTTTAGTATGTCCACCAATATCTCCTGGGACTCCAGTATTAGGTATAGCACTTCCACTATATATTGTCTTTCCCAAATAATGTCCTCTTTTAGTTTCCACAACACAATGGCAATCAACCCCTGCTGTAAATCCTGGTCCAACTGCAATTACAATTTGAGCATCATTAATATTTGTTCCTAAATTTTTCTTTGCTATTATGGCATCAATTATTATATCAGGTTTAATTTCATCTACAATTTTAGCCTCTTTATCTACTACAATTGCAATGTTTCCATCTTCAATAATCCTATTAATATCATCTTTTTCAGAAGCAAGAACTGCCTTTATTCCTTCAACTTCTACTTCTTTGTCATATACAGCTTGTGAAAAGGCTACAGTTCTCCTTACCATAGTTGGTTCTGAAATTTCTGTCATAACTATATTAAACCCACATTTTTTTAATCTATGCGCAACTCCTGTAGC
Source organism: Clostridium gelidum (assembly GCF_019977655.1). NCBI lineage: Bacteria > Bacillati > Bacillota > Clostridia > Eubacteriales > Clostridiaceae > Clostridium > Clostridium gelidum. The sequence goes on along the minus strand of NZ_AP024849.1, from coordinate 913,463 downwards.
TAAATCTCCGGCACCTTTTATTAGTATCATAATCTGTACTCTCCTTAGTTCAATTCTTAACAATTAAAATTTATCTATGTTTCAACATAATATCAATATTGTTACACAACCTTAAAATGTAGCTTGAAATTTATATTCTTTCTCTAAATGTTGTTAATATTAATTCATTTACTCCTAGTTTAGAAAATTCACATGCAATATTTTTAGCTATTTCCAAGCATTCTCTAGTGTCTACTTTATTTACAATAACTTTATAATCACACTTTACATCTTTTTTTTGTCCTTTATCACTCAATAATATTTTAGCAATATCACTTTCATTAATAATATGTTCTTCATTTATATTTAAAAATGTTGAAACTAAATTTGGTCTATGGCATATTTCCTTAATGCTTTTTCCTATTGCATCAATACCACATACCCCTACAACGAGATTACTTCCATCAAGTATTACTGGTTCATGAGAAGCTGGCATTTTTAATGGTAATCTTTTTGCTCCATCAGCTTCAACTAACACAAAATCAGCTAATTCTATAAGACTTACAGCCATATTTCCAGGTAATCCACTTATTTTTTCAAGTTTTACTTCTTCACTATTATGTAATGTTTTTTTATTTTTCAATTGATTATATTTAATTTTTGCATCGTTCCCATCACATAACATTCCAACTGTAATCATATTTTCACTATATAATAATTTAATAATATCATCTTTTTTTCCTGTAAGCACCACATTGCTTTTAACCATAAACATGTAGGTAGTAGTAGTTATAATAACTTTTTTACCTAATTTACTTAATTCATTTCCTAATTCATATATTAAACTTGTTTTGCCCCCGCCTCCAACAAATGAAATTATATTTTTTTTAGTAATATCTATTTTTAGTGCTTCTATTAGTAATTTTTTTTCCTTTATTTCTCCATTACTAAACTCAAAAACCTTCATATTTTCAACCTCATTATTTTAAAATTTAACACACTATAAATGGACCAAATTTTGTATAACAAATCTCAAGCTTTCTGTTATATATTTTCTCCATTATACCTACAAACTTTTTCTCATAATCTTCAATTCCACAATCAATAGTATCTACTATTTTATTTTCATTTAATATTACTATTTTATCTGCATATCTTAAAGCTAAATTAATATCGTGTACTGTAATTAAATTTATTAAATTATTTTCGTTAATAATTTTCGTAAGGAATTTAAAAAAATCATGTTGTTTTACGTAATCTAAAAATGTATTCGGCTCATCTAAAAGTATAATATTAGAATTTTGAATAAATACTCTGGCTAAGTAAACTAACCTTCTCTCTCCGCCGCTTAATTCGCCTATAAGCCTATTCTTTAGATGATATATTTTCAATTTTTTAAGTGCTTCATTAACCATTTGGTAATGCTTTTCACTTGGCATATCAAATAATCCAAGGTAAGGTGTAATCCCCATAAGAATAATATCTTCTACACTATAATTTTTACTTGTATGTAGATTTTGTGAAATATACGATATTAATTTGCCTCTTTCCTTATTAGAAATCTTTAATATATCTTTATTATCATAAATCAATTCGCCACTTATGGTTTTTACAAGCCCAACCATAGATTTTAGTAATGTTGTCTTTCCAGTGCCATTCAATCCTAAAAGAATAGTAACTTCTCCTTCTTTAAGTAAAAGATTAATATTATCTAATATTGCTTTATCTAAATAATTAACACTTAAATTCTTTATTTCTAAATCACTTTTCATCTAATAAGATTTTCCTTTCGATTAAGAATATAAACTAAGAATGGTGCACCTACTAATGATGTTAATATGCTTACTGGAATTTCTGTTGATGTTATACTTCGTGCTATTGTGTCTGCTATAATCATTATAATTGCTCCAATAATCATAGTTAATCCCATTACCTCTGATATGTCATCCTTAGTATAAAATTTTACTATATGAGGAGCTAATAATCCTATCCAGCTTATAATACCAGCAACTGAAACAACTGCTGACACTAAAAGGGTTGCTGAAAATATAGCTATCATTCGGATAGCTTTAACATTTATCCCTAAAAGCTTTGCTTGTTCATCTCCCATTGTAAGAACTTTTAATTTCCATCTAAGCAAAAATAGTATTATTGTTGATATAGCCGTAAGCACTGCTACATAACTTACATTACTCCATGAACTATTATAAAAGCCTCCCATAAGCCAAAAGTCTATTGATGGTAATTCTTTATATGGATCTGCCAAATACTTTATAATCATTAAAAAAGATGATGATATAGCTCCAGTTACAATTCCCGCTATAATAAGAGCTAATACTCTATTACTTCTCATGTTTTTAGATAAAATTAATGAAAAAAGTACAGCACCTATTCCAAAAATAAATGCCATAACTTGAATCATAGCTGGTGATGCTACTAAGAAAACTATTGCAATTGCAGCACCTAGTGAAGCTCCAGAGCTTACTCCAAGTACATCTGGAGACACTATAGGATTTTGAAATATGCTTTGATAAACCATACCAGATAATGCTAAAGCTCCACCACATACTGAAACTAGTATTACTCTTGGAAATCGTATATTCCAAATTAAATTAAATTCCATTGAATCAGTATTTCCATAAAAAATAGTATTTATTATTTCTAGTGGCTTAATATTATATCTACCAATTAATAGTGACACAATTACTGCTATTACCAAAACAATACTACTTATTATAGTAGTATATCTTAATTTCATAGTCCAATTTCCTCATTATTTACTTCTAATTTAAAATATTTCTTATAAAAAGCTTTTGAGTCTTTTTCAAATTCATCTTTTGTATATTTCTCAGGATTAATATTATTTGTCATCCAAAGAACTCCTAAAATTGAGGATGGTGTAGGATAATCCCAAGGTTCTAAAACTGATGGAATTACAAAAACTTTATTATTTTTAATTGCCTTTACATCTTTTAATCTTGAATCTTTAAGTACATCTTCTATACTATATTCAGCATATTCTACTATATAAATGACGTCAGGATTGTAAGATAATAATTGTTCCGCTGATATATCAACCCAGTAGCCATCTTCAAGTTTTGAAGTTACATTATTTCCACCTGATACATTTATCATATAATCTTGATACATTTTTGATGTGCATGTTCTTAAAACACTACTACTTCCTGCCAAATATACATTAGGCTTATTTACAATGTCTTTGTTTAACGTCTTTGCTTTATCTAAATTATCATTATAGTATTTAACAATTTCATTAGCTCTTTCTTCTGCATTAACAGACTTTCCTATAAGTTTTACACATTCTAAAAATGAATCTAGTGTTTCTGGTTCTATAGCAATAACCGGAATATTAAGTTTTTCAAATTTAGGTATAAATTCTTTAAGCCTAGTTGGAATTATTACTAAATCCGGCTCTAATTTTGCGCATTCTTCTACATTTATAGTTTTTGACGGACCTACTTCTGGTAAATTAAAAAATTCAGTTGCAGCTTTCTTATAAAGTTCCCTATCTTTAGATTTCATTTCAACTCCTATAACCTTGTCCTTAACACCTAAAGCAATTAACAATGAGGTTGAAATTGTATAACTTGAGACAATTTTATTTACATCACCTTTAATTTCTACTTTTCTTCCTAATTGATCCTCAACAGTAATAGTTTTATTGCTAGTACCTGCATCTTTTGCTTTTTCATTATTACCACATCCAATAAAAGACGTTGTAATAAACATAAATATCAATATAATTGACGAAATTCTTTTTAATTTTTTCATAAGTTTCTTTCCTCCTCATTAATTATAGAAATTATATTATTGCATATATCTTCTCTGGATTCATAGTCTATATTTTCTATGTCTATAACCAAAGTATCTTCTCTTCTTTTAATATAGTCAATAAATTCATCATTCATTTTCCTAAGTACACCTATAACAAATTTATTATTATCTAAGCATTTAATTATTTCTTTTTTAAACTTATACGCTTCTTTTTCCAAAAATCCAATTTCATCCAAAAGTATAATTTCAGAATTTAAGTCCTCTACACTTTTCTTCAATAATATTAACACCTATAATTTCAAATGTTTCTACTATAGGAATCATTTTATAGTCTTCTATTTTAACTGAAATTGGCTTACATATATTTTCATTTTCCATACATCCTTCTATGTAAAAGCCTTGTTGTACATTATTTATATAATATGGTAAAGTTCTATATCCTGAATATGATTTATTTAATTTATCTAAAATATTATTTATTAATGTGCTTTTCCCACACTTAATTAATCCTGTTAAAAATACGTTTTTAATCTTCATACTTAACCTCAACAATTTAATTTTATATGTTCTTCATAATTATTTTAAGCATTTAATATGTTATCACTTCATCAAATGTGAATCAACTATAATAATTGTTTTTACAGAACCTTCTTTCCTTCTAGTGCATCTAGTTCTTTATCTATTTTTAATATTTGCTTATTAACATTACTACTATTTAAATTATCATCCCTTCTCTGCAAAAATTCTTCGAGTATCTCTTTGTTATCAGAACATAATAAATGATAACTTTCTACAAACGCATCTTCGATAGCTTTTTCTGATATAATTTCTAAAGTTTTTTTAAAGTCGAAAAAAGCACATAATCAGAGAGTTTCATCTGTTTATGTGCTCCTAGTTTTTCAGCTCTATTTACATGATATGAAAAAATATATTTTACATTTTTTACTTGATTCTATAACACTTGATTTTTTTTACAAATGTATTTCTATGCAATTTATACGTAAACATTTTCATTAAAGTGTTTGTCATTTTATCAATCACAAATCGCACCTTTTTAATAACAGTATAACTTTTGATTTTTTGTACACAATACGCTTTGTAGAAAATGACTTTTTATTGCATAAATATCTAATCATTAACTCATATAATTTAAATTACCAATCACTTATGCATATTATTCCTTAAATTCTCATTTCTGTTACAACTATGTGAATATATGCAAAGCATATCCTTAAGTTTTTTAACATTAACTTCTTTTTAATTCAATATAAGATGAATAAAAAAAAGTATTATTGTATATAATAAATATACAATAATACTTTTTTATATTCTACTTACTTTATGTAAGTAGTATCTGAAAATAGACAATTATTTATTTAATTTATAACTAATTAATGACCTGCTTTGTATGCTACGCTATAATTGTCACCACTATTTTTAGAATTACAATTACATTCACAACTAGGCATAAATGGTGTCCATGATGCAGTGTATGTGCTACTACTTCCACTGTTGCAATAACAATGACATCCTCCCATTACCATAGTTTCTTCTGTTTCTGGTCTTCTGTTTAATGGATTAACTATTTTCATATTAAAAACTTCCTCTCTTATTTTAATTAATAATTGTCTATTTTTCATGCAATTAATTATTAGTTGGCTTCTATTTTTGATATTTGATCTATTCTTTCTGGATAATCTTCTAAAACTTTATGGTAATAAACTAACCATGATAGATACCTATTTCTTAAGTTTTTACATATGTTTCTTTTCTTCTCAATATCAATTCCAGATTCCTCATAACAATCTGCATAGCAAATATCACATAGCTGGACAGCCCAGCATTTAGAGCAATCTTGTATGGATTCCTCTTCATATTTATTTAAATAATACTTTTTAACTGCTTCCTCATTTAAACCAGTATCTACATGTCCTATCACTGGCGAATCTCCAATACGTTCACAAACTTTATAGCTGCCATCTGTACATACATATAATCGTCTTTGACCTGGAAGACAACATCCATTATAATAATATAGATCTATTGGCTTGTCTCTTAATATTCTATTATGTATTTGAGTTAGTGAAGCTTCTAAAACATGTGAATAAATATTATGTTTATTTTCATTAGAAACACTTTCTCTAGTCTTCTTAATTGCCCAATCAAACCATCCATCAGCAATCTGATGATCATCATAACCTTTATTTTTTAATTCATCAAAATAACTTTCAGGCACAGTACCTTGCGCTGGATAAGTAACTCGTACTTCTGTGTCATCTGACAAGAAATCTAAAGATCCAAAAAAGCTATTTATTTTTTCTAAACGTTCTACTGTATATGGTGGCAATAAAACTGCATTAACTGTGATAGTAGTTTTTTTGTATTTATTAATCGCTTCCGATAATAGTTTAAGACCTCTAAATGCATCTTTAAATGTCGGTTTACCATCAGCATATACCCTTGCAGTATTTTGAACTTCCTCTGGTCCATCTAAGCTTACAACAATACTCAAATTAGGAATGCGTGCCAAGTAATCTGCTATTTCCTTTGTAACTAATGTTAAATTTGTAGTAAATGAAAAGCTTAAATTGCAATCCTTGAGATGCTCTAATGAATATTCTATACACTGTTTCATTACATCAAATTTTACTAATGGCTCTCCACCATAAAAAGTTATAGCTAATCTCTTATTGCTACGATGCAAATATATATAATCAATTGCTTTTTTTGCAGTTTCAAATTCTATACTTTTAGTGTTAAAATTTCTAGTTCCATCATTATAATCATTATAAATACAATACTTACATCTCAAATTGCATTTACCTGTCAATTCAATTATTAATTGTTCCATTTGCAAATTTTCTTCTTTAATTTTATTTTCTAAAGGTATGAAATGCTTTATTTCTGGATTACAAAGCAAATTTTCTTCTTTAAGAAAATCAATAACATTATCTATATTTTTATTTTCATCAGCTATATTTCTAAGTTGTGATGCAGAAGTATTTTCATCAAACAATCCAGTAATAAATGGTGAACTTTCCTCATCCAACTGAACAACTTTACCTGTGCCCGTATCATATACATAATTGCTTTTATCGGTAGAAAAAGTAGCCCCTAATCTATAAATATCTCCTGTTTCTTTTTCTTTAATTAAACTATTAATGCTTATCATTTATCTTCCTCCTTCATGCTTATCATAAAAATGTTTTGTTAAAAAAACTCCTAAAATTATATTCAATATTGCTGCAGTAGTTATTACATATGGAGATCTAATAGCAGAATAGTAATTAGATCTCACAAGCTCTCCATAAATATCCATCCCGCTACTTGGGAAAATATCACTTATAAAATAAACTAAGTTTGGTGCACTAGGCACACTTTGAATGATAATTGGTGCTATTAATATAGCAACAGAAAATGCCAAAGCATATATCGGTGACTTAATCCTAGAAGATACACATAATGTAATAATGATTACTGAAATCACAGATATTATCCCTAGTAAAATTGTCTGCATAAATACTTGTCCAATTGTATATGGGCTACATGAAAATATACTTATGAGTTGTATAGGATCTTTCAGTCCCTTCACTCCAAAAAGCATAGTACATGATAATGTATATACTCCCATATAAACTATATACAAAAGAATTCCAACTATTGACATTGCTATAGTTCTAGATAATGCAAGTGCTTTTCTACCATGTTTAGTTGTTCTAAAAACAACATCAGCTCCATTCTGATAATTGCCAGAGAATAATTGTACTGCTAATGTACAACATAAAAATGCAATTACCCTCATACTTGCCCCTAATTTATCAAGCGCAGAATCCCAACCTACTTTCGGATAATAATAAAATGGTATGTTTATTTTTTCTGCTCTTTTTTGTTCTAATTCATATGCCTTTGTATTTCCTTTTAACTGCTGACCAAGATACTCATTTCTAGAATTTTTGAGTTTATCATAAAATTTCAATATATCATTTCCAGATAGCTTGTCATATATTTTAGAATAATTATAATTAACGTCTATACCGTAAACCCACTGTATTAAGTTTTTCTCCCCACTATAAGGATATACATCTTTTACAAGCACCTCATCTGGAGTAGATTCACCATACTTTTTGTAAATTTCTTTCTGCTTTTCAAAAACATCAGCCAAATGTTTTCCAGATAACTCTGTTTCCTTTTCAACTTGTTGTATATTATGCACAGCATCTAGACCAGATAAGGTTGTAGATTCATTATTATTCAGTACATATCCATTTTCTCCATAGGTAGAAAGAATAGATAAACCAACTGCTAATATTATTAAAATAAAGAAAATAATTATAGTATTGTGCATTTTTAATATATGTTTCAATTCTAATTTAATAAGTCTTAACATATTTCCTCACCCTAACTTATAATTTTTAATCTCTTCTTTGAACTCCCACAAATATACATCTTCTAACGTCGGAACACAGCTTTGCGCATTTTCAAATATTGGACTGTCACTAACATATCTTACCTCTAATTTATTATTATCCTCATAATGAATGTTAATAATATTTTCTTGTTTCAATAAGACGTTAACTTCATTTTCACTACCATGTGCAGTCCATATCTTGCCTATAAGATTACTTATTAATTTTTCCCGATTTCCAACTGATATAATTTTACCTTGCCTCATAATGATATTGTTTGTTGATATATTTTCAATATCCGATACTATATGAGTTGATATAATGACTATTTTATCCTTTGCATATTCTGATATAAGCTGTCTAAAACGAATTCTTTCTCCTGGATCTAATCCAGCTGTTGGCTCATCAAATATCAATATTTTAGGGTTATTTAATAACGCTTGTGCTATTCCTACACGCCTTAGTGTTCCACCTGATAATTGACATACTTTCCTCTTTGTATATTCTGTTAAACTTAATACTTCAATTAACTTATTAATTTGTTTCTTTGCCTTTGCATAAGGTAAGCCTTTTAATTCTGCCATATACTCCAAATAATCTTTTACCGTGAATGTTCCATCACAGCCAAAATTTTGTGGTAAATATCCAAGTATACTTCTATATTCATCATCTAGTTTTAACACAGGTTGGTTTTCAAAATAAATAACACCACTATCAGGTTTTAATACATCACATATAATATTCATTAATGTTGTTTTTCCAGCACCATTAGCCCCAATTAGCCCCCATATTCCATTAGAAACTTCTATATTAACATTATCTACAGCCTTTTTACCCGAAAAACTTTTACAGATATTGTTTAATGTTAATTTCATTTCATTTCCTCCTAACATGCATTATCTACAGATTTATTCAACTTATCTCTCTGTGTAGAATATAAATCATAATAAAGTCCTTTATTATTTACTAATTCCATATGCTTACCTTGTTCAAGAATTACTCCTTCTTTCATAACTATTATTTCATCTGCTAATGATATACTAGAAAACCTATGTGTAATAAATATTGCCAATCTTTCTTCTTTATTAGAATTTATTTGTCGAATAATATGATTTTCTGCTTCTACATCAATAGATGAAAATGGTTCATCAAATATACATATTAAACTATCACAATAACAACATCTTGCTATTGCTATTTTTTGCCACTGACCCTGAGATATATCTGTTCCATACTTCCAATCTTTCATTAATAATGTTTCTTCTTTAAATGGTAAACCATCAATTAGCTCTTCTATACCAGCTATATTAACTGCCTTAGAAAAACATATTCCTTTCTTTTTAGTACCTCTTATTGCAATATTATCGTGTATGCTGAATGGATATTTTATAAAATCTTGAAAAATAGCACTAATATTTGAATAGTATTCTTCATCATTAATTTCTTGCAAATTAATTCCATCTATTAATATCTTCCCCATAGTAGGTTTATATAACTTTAACAACAATTTAATTAAAGTTGTTTTTCCTGAACCATTAAGACCTACAATAGAGTATGTCTTTCCAACTTCAAATTTTAAATTTATATTTTTTAATGCAAATTTTTGGTTTTTTGGATATTTAAATGAAACATTTTGAAATTCAATACACGAAATTTTACAATCTATTCTTCTATTAATTTCATCTGATTGAATATTTGTTTTTTCTATAACATCTAGTGATCTTAGATATAAAATACTATTATGCAATACAGAAATTTGATTTGACAATTCGATAATTGATGATTTTAAATTATCTTGTGCATTAAAATATAATACAATTGTTCCCAGACTACATTTACTTTCAATGGATAATATTAAAATCCAAACTTTAAGAAAAGTCGAAATTATTTCATCTAATCCTTGAGATGATACCTTCTTTGCTAATAGGATTTTCCTAGCTTTTTTATCATTCTTTAAGAACTTTAAATAATTATCTTTTATAATCTGTACTATTTTAAGTCCAATTCCATACAATTTTATTTCTTTAATATTTTCATTTTTAATTAATATCATTTTTAGATAATTAATTAATCTAAATTTTTCTGTACGTTCAAAAAATACATTATACCAATATGTGTTTGTTTTTAAAGAAATATACAATGCTGGTAATGCTGAAATTACACTTACAATAACGACCTTCCAGTCAAATTGTATTATTATAACTATAAACCCCATTGCTTTAATAATAGAATAAATACATTCTGATATTGAATCTAAAAGACTTAAACAATTTTGTGATGTATGAGATATAGCCATATTTATATGGTTATATATATCAGAATCATCAAATACTTCCATAGAAAATTTCAAACTTTTCTTCAATATCATTTCAGTAATATGCAAGTCTAACAAATCACCATATGTCTGTTTAATATATTGTAAAAATCCATTTAATAAATATCCTAGTAGTGTAACTATTGATAAGAATATTAACGATTCAATTCCTATATTTAACCATTTTTCTTGTGAAATCATAATTACTACTGCATCTAAAAACTTCTGCCATATCAATAAATTAATAGGTGCAATTAAACCTGTTAAAATACTTATACCTAATATTAGAATTAAATATATCGGTGAAGCAGACATTAGTATATAAATACCTTTTCTTAATAGCATTAACTTCTGCTTGAAATTCAATTTATCACTCATTACATCACCCCATAATAGATATTATTTATTTTTTAGATCTTTTCGCATTTTTTATAACTATTTTTATTGGCTGATGAGTAATATAATCTAAATGTACAAATATTCTTTCATCTATGACATCTGCTAATTCTAAAACATTTTTCAAATCAAAAATTGGTATATCATACAATACATAATTGTAAAATTTATTAATCAAATCCTCATTACTTTCATCTTGCAAAGACCATTCTTTTATATACTTATAAAACAATTTTTTATAATAGAACAATTCTTTAACAGTATTTTTTTTCTCTAAACAGCGTCTTAACTTATTGGCTATATTATTTGAACTATCTACATTGATATCAATTAAAGTAATAACTATATATCTCTCTGAATAAGTAAAATATTTTTCCTTTACATAAGTATCAGTATAAAAATATTTTTTGCATAGATATTGTAAATAACATAATATAAACGTTTTATTTATTGATTCTTCTATACTTAAAATATTATTTATTTTAAAATATAGGTCGATTGTACACTTCTTATCTTCTATTTCGTTAATATGTAAAACCATATCTGTATCTGATATACATTCACTTATTTTTATTTTTTTAGCTAATTTATCTTTTTGAATTATAGCTTTCACTTGTTCTTGTATATCTCTTTTTTCATTAAACCGTATTTTATAAAATATATTTTTCCTTTTTATATTATTTAGCCAAACTTCAATATCCTTGTATGTTATTTGGCTAATCTCATCAACTTTTCCCATAGCAAAATAACTAATTCTGTTTTCTGTTACAAATCTAACTATTTTTTCTCTCTCAATAGTGATTTTTTCCATACCATTACATTCATTTATCACTTGAACTTTTGCTCTTTCTACATTCTGAGAATTTATTATATCTCCAGTCTCTATCAAATCATCTATGTAATTAATCCATTCTTTTTCTTCTTTTATTGCTGTATAATATAAGCATGCATGATCCAAACATGTATAACCATGAGCATATTTTAGAGATGGCTTTTTTAATATACTATTATAATATGGCATTAAACATACATGTTCACCAACATGAGCTAATCCACTGAATTTTTCTTTTTCTTCTATTCCTTTTGCAATTAAGATATATAGATGTTCATATTTAGAATTGTTTATATTATTAAAATTAATAATATTTCACCTTCTTCGATTAAAAACTTTATTATTTATTTTTTATTCATACTAGGTTTTATTATGATTTTTTAGGTCTCTTTGGTTGGTGATATATACCAGAACAAAATGGTGGATATTTATGCAAATTTTTTTCTACCTCTATTCTTGTGATACATTCAATTATTTTTAATAAATTTTTCTTAACTTTTTTCATTTTCTATTACCTCCTGTTTCAATATTTTAGCTATTAAAAACAAAATTGCACATAATATTATAGAAATTGACATATAACTTACGATAATTATATTTAAACCAACAAAGATCGAAAAATATATTATTCCACTTTCAATAATAAGAATCAATCTTGCTGCTCTTTTAGATTCATATAGTTCACAAAAATCCATATTCATATTCGGGTGATTAATTGTTCCTATAATCCATATAACTACAATAGATAATATAAGGACAGCATTTAAAATTCGAAAATTTCTTACTAAAAAAGCATCTGTAAATACAATTAATATATAAGTACTGACTGTTCCAAAATAGCATTGTAAAAATGTATTAGCATGATATCCGCTTGTCCTTTTTCTTAATGACAGAAAAAATATAAGAAAAATACAAGTATATATAAATAAACCTAAACATATGCTAATTACTATAATAGTTCCTAAAGTTATAAATCTTTCTACAATACATATAAAAGCATAAACATAATCTTCTTCTTTTTTTACATCAATTAATTTTTCATCACACATTTTTTTTACTAAAATATTTGCTATCTTCTCAACCATAACCACTCCCTCTAAATAAAAGTATAGCTTTCAATCTTTATAATACAATACCTTTTGCAGAAAATTACTTTTTATTGCAGAAATGGATGTTTATTAAATGTCATATTATAAATATTTTAGCCTATTACTCATTTGCATATATTATTTATTGATTAAAATTGAAAAATAAAATTGATTTCTACTGCTTTTTATAATATAAGATCCATTATATTTTTTTATTGTATTTATTATATTGTTTATTCCAATTCCATGTTCTTCTTTATTTTCTTTCGAAGTTAATATTCTTCCATTATCATACAAAACATTATCGCTATATGTATTTTTTACTGATATAATAATAAAATCATTTTCACTTATAAATTTAAATTTCAATATCTTCTTACCTGAACATTTATCGCAAGCTTCAATAGCGTTATCTAGTAAATTAGACAATATTACAATAATATCTTCATTACTAATTTCTACATTAGATAGGTCGTTGACTTTAATTACAAAAATAATATTTTTATTTATTGCTTCTTGATATTTTATATTTAAAATGGCATTAACAATAACATTATTCGTATTAATTGCGTCTAATTCCTTATTTAAATTATCACTTATACTTTTTATATATTCTTCTAGCTCTGCATAATTTTTTTTCTTTACTAAAGAATCAATGCATATTATTTGATTTTTATATTCATGTGTTTTTTTCTTTTGATTATCAAAACTTTTTGAAATAGATTCATATATAATAGTTTGACTTTTTACTTCCATTTCAAAAATTTTATTTTTATGAAGTTCCATTTCACGTTCTAAAATATCATTAATTAGATAAAATACTATCATATTCATTCCAACTAATCCAAACGCTATAATAAAATAAACATCTGCCTGTCGTTCACTTGTAATATATTCTGAAATTGAAAGCATCATTACTATCACACATATTGTGAACACTGGGAAAAACACAAATCTTATCCATTCTGAATCTTTCAAAATTTTCGGATATTTATTCCCCATATATTTTTTTATTAATAACACAATTAAGAAAAGTAATATTTTCCCTAAAATTATAATTAAATTGCTGTCAAAATCATACGATTTTTCTAGAACTTTTTTGTACAAAAAAAGTATAGTATTTATTGAAAATGTAAAATAATCTACAACAAGAAGTAATCCTTGAAATAGCATAGATAATATAACTGATTTTATAATCGTAATATTTATATATAAATACATTAATATTGTACTTATAACAATAATTAATATCTGTTTGATTAGAAAATAATTTGCGAAAAATAATGCAAGCAAATACACTGATAGTATTAATGCTATTATTACTATATAATTTTTATAAGTTTTCTTTTTACTGCGTCTTTCACCAAAAGCCTCAAAAAATATTTTGCAACAAAATATTTCTAACATAACTACTAAAAAACTTTGTATATAATCAAACATCATATTTCTCCTATATATTCAATAAATGTATTTTTTACATCTTTATATCTTGATTTAGATATAGGTAATTCTATATTATTGCTTAATATAGCTGAATGCGGTACTATATTGATTATATGCTTTATATTAACTAAAAAGCTCTGATGTATTCTAACAAATCCACTAGCTTTTAATTCTTTTTCTATTTTATTCAAAGTTTCATATAATATATATATTTTTTCTTTATCCTTAATAACATGAAATTCTAATTTATGTAATTTGCTTTCTATATACAACATTTTATTTAAATGAATCTCTCTAATTCCATTGTTAAATTTAAACATTTTTTTTAAGATCACATAGTTTATCTTCTCAACAATTGCATCCATACATTCATAAATTTCTTCCTCAAAATTTTTATTTCCCTTTAATAAGTAACGTATCGCATCTACTTTGTAACCTTCAAGAGTATAGTTAATATACGCAGTGACAAATACAATTAATACTTCCTTACTGAATTCCCTGATTTTTTTAGCAGTCATAATACCATTGATCTCGTCCATATTTATATCTAGGAAAACGATGGTATATTTAATCATTTCAATTCCCAGCTCTATAAATTCTTTTCCAGATTTAAAAGTATCTATTTCATACTCCATCTCATGTTTATTTAAATATTTGCATAAAATATCATTTAATTCACTTATGAAATATTTTTCATCGTCGCATATAGCTATTCTAAACATATGACCATCTCCTTAATTCAAAATTTGTATATAATGTTTTTTTATACGCCATATTAATGTTTTCGTTAAAATTGAGTAAAATCTTTATTGCATCCATATATGCTTAGTAGCCAAAAGTGATATAAATACAATTTAACCTTCCTAACTCCTCTCCAACAAGAAAATCCCCTCGCGGGGGCTGTGAGTTTTATTTGTTTAAAACAGAAATGGTTCATCTTCACCAACGTCTTTTATCAATTCCACATTTTTTATTCTATACTGCTCTTTTTTTCTGTCAGCCTATCAATTGATTTATCCCACGGGTCAATTCCAAATACTTTAGAGCTTTCTCCAAATCTTTATGCTAATTCAAGTAGCAGGAAACCTGTCCCACATCCAATATCAACTATTGTGGAGTTTTTTTCAAGTGGAATATTGTTTAATAATACAACTCCAAAAGGTGATGACCATAAAGGTAGTTCATCATAATAACGAACCATTTTATCCTCAAAATTTATTTTGTCATGTAAAAATCCCAAAGTTAACATCCCCCTTGTATAATCTTGCTTGAAATAAAATATCAATTTAATACGTCATAATATACCATTGTGCATTAAATTATTATTTATTTTATCTATATTTTAACATTTTATAGCCATAAAAAGTATAATATTCCTAATTATATTAAATATTCTTTTAAAAAATCCTCCTTACTATGTACCCCCCCCCCTTAATGTCTGACCAAAATATCCAGTATTTCTTTCCTCTTCTTTTCCCTTTTTTGCTCAAACTTTAGTGTAAATTACATAAATGTCTGAACATTTCTCTGTATTTTTCTCTATGGCTGTTTTCTGTTAAGCTGCGCTTCGATTTATTCGCTTCCTAACCGTCGCGGAAGCAGGTTTTCTCACCAGTGCTTCTTTATATTTTTTTAACAGTTTTCCCGCTATTGCGGTGGGGTTGTTGGAGTTCTTAAGCTTAGATTGGTGAAATATCTCTTCCTATATTCCCTCTTTATCTTCCTCTTCAAAAATCCTTTTAAGCTTTTATTTATGTGGGTTTACATCAATTATTTCTTCTGTATTTCTCTTCGCTTTCGGTGATGAGATTTTTTTCACCAGGTCTTCTTCATTTTTTTCTGGAAGGGGTTATGAAGAGGGCGTTGGTGGAGTTATTTTTTGATGAAGAAGTCTCTATTTTTTTCTCAGATTATTTCCCTTTTTCTTTCTCTATTTTCTTCATCAAAAAAAGAACTAAGGTTTTGCCTTAGCTCTTAGTTTCACTTGGGTTTTGACTAGTTTCTTATTTGAGTTTCTTCGCCTTGTTCCCTTATCCCTTAAACTTCGCTTCGCCTAGCGATTTTGTGCTAGGTTTAGACAGGTTGGGCATGGTTTAGGTGGTTATAGGTTATGGTTGGGAATTAATTACATTTCTGTACTCACCCCACAATCCTTGCCGAAAAAATCCCCTTCAAACCCGCATTTCTTCGTTCATTTCCTTAAACCTTGCCGACAAATTAGCCTTAAGGACAGTCGTATTCATTACCTCTTACACCGTCAATGTTTATTCGGAATCCTACTAAAGTCTGCCGTTTTTATGGTTAAGGATAAGAGCAAATGGGAAAAAAATAGGACTAAGTTTTACCTTAATCCTATCATTCCTTATTCCCTTTAAATCCTTTAAAATCGCCATTCGGCACGGAAGTTAGGTTTAAGGTTTTATGCTTAAAAGCCACTAACTTTTCCCTTATATCCTTACTCCCTTCAATCCCTTTTTCATCCCTTATCCCTATCATCGTTTTCGTCAAGGTTTATCAGAATCGGCATGGTTTAGTGGAAGTTGGCAGGGTTTATTAGGTAGCTACAATTTCTTGATTAATTTAACAATTGTCTCCACATGAGGAGTATTTGGGAACATATCTTTCACCTTAGTTTGAATAACCTCATATCCTCTTTCTGTGAGTACCTTAAGGTCAGTAACTAAAGTTTTAGGATTACAGGAAACATATATTATTTCTGGTGCCTTGAATTTAATTACATAATCTAGAGCCTTAGGGTGTACTCCACTTCTTGGTGGATCTAGAATTATTATGTCTGGTTTGTCTTTTACATTTTTTATAATTTCTGCTACATCTCCAGCCAAGAATTCGCAGTTATTTAAGCCATTTAATTTAGCATTTTCCTTTGCTGCTTCAACTGCCTCTTCTATTAGCTCAATTCCAACAACTTTTTTTGCATTTGGAGCTACTATTTGGCCAATTGTACCTGTTCCGCAATAAAGGTCAAAGATAACTTTATCTTCACTCTCTCCCATAAATTCTCTAACTATTGAATAAAGGCTTTCTGCACCTTTTGTATTAGTTTGGAAAAATGAGAATGGTGATATATTAAATTGTAATCCTAGTACAGTTTCTCTAATATAATCTTTACCATATAATAAATTAACCTTCTGAGGTATTACTGAATCAGATAATGAATCATTTTCTGTATGTAATATTGATACAAGATTTCCTTTATAGCTTTGGCTTCTTAATAAGTTAACATATTCATTTAAGTCAAAGTCAATTTGAGTTGTTGTTACTATATTTACTAGTATCTCTCCTGTATTTTCAGCTTTTCTGATTACCAAATGTCTTAAATATCCTTCTGCCTTCATTATTTTATAAAATGGTAAGTCTTGCTTTCTGAAATAATCTACAGTTAGTCTAAGAAGATTTCTATAATCCTCATCAACAATGTGACACTTATCTACAGTTACTATACCAAAAGATTTTCCTCTAATGTGCATCCCAATTGAGAGCGGTTCACCCTTTGCTTCATCTCCAAAGGTAAACTCCATCTTATTTCTATATTCCCATTGTTTTGGACTTCCTTGAATTCCTAAGTATTCACCTGTTGTAACATCTGCATCTTTAAATAAATCTTTAACTTCTTCACTTAGAAATTCTAATTGCATATCATAAGGTATGCTTTGTGATGAACAGCCTCCACAAATTCCAAAATGAGGACATGGAGCCTCAATTTCATAATCAGCTTTTTCATCTACAGATAATAATTTAATTTCTGCAAATTCTTCTCTTTTCTTTTTTACTATTCCTGTTATTGTTTGACCTGGAAATGCATTTTTAACATATATTATTTTATCTTCTGCATATCCTATTCCTGTTGATGGAAATTGTGATTTTTCTATTTTAACGCTTAAATCGCTTCCTCTTTTCATTATTTACTCCTAATGTATTCATATTTTTTCTTATTTGTATAATGACTGACATTCTTATACTCTTATCTTTTTAGCACATGAAAAACTTACTGTCAATACATAATGCACAATTCACATTTTAAATTGTGAATTGTGCATTCTTAATTAATTTATATTTAATATCTTTTTTGCAATAGTATTTTTTGCATTGCTATTTTCCATTATTGGAGCATAAATACAATTTAAGATGAAATATATAATTCCGCCTGCCAACACTACTGATCCTGTTCCTTCTGTAAACATATATCCAAATAGCTTCAAAACCACACTGCATAATAATACTAACACTGCCGAAGCTGCAACTATTAATAATTGATCAAGAGCATTAGCTAAAATAACTTGTATAGATGAACTTTCATTAATATCATCATCACTATTCTCACTATCCTCACCATTAATTAATCCATGAAGTTCACTATTTGTATTACCTTCATCTAACGTTTCGTTTTTAATGTCGTTTTCTACTTTGGTAGTTTCTATATTTGAAGTTTGAACTTCCATTTCTTCTACCTCACTATTTATTTTATTTTCGTTTATATTGTCTTTTTCCAACAAATTTTCCCCCTTATAATCTACTTCATACTCATTTCTGCATCTGCAAATTTGTATTTTTTCGTAGATAATTTATATATAATCAACTCTTTGGTGGCTATAATTTCTTCTTTTAAGCCATCTACTGTGTTGTTTATTTCAACTTGTTTGTCTCCATTTTTTAGCTTTTCAATTATTTCTTTATTTATGTCAGAATAATCTACATTTGTTTCTTCTGTAAATGCTTCTATGTACTTCTTAAAAGATGTTTTCCCTAAATCAAAGTCGTTATTTTTTACAGCATTTTCACCATCAAATTTTAAGCTTAATTTTAAGCATATGTCTCCAGTTTCTAAATTATCTCCATATGTCTTCATTCCAAAATACATACTTTCAATTTTATTTGCTTCTGGCTTATCATTATCATAATATATAGAATTATCATTTATAGATTGTGTATCTTGCTTTTTTATTTTTTCATCTTTTGTATATTTTATCCCTAATTCTTTGGTTATATTCTCCATCTTGGACAATTTTTCTTTAAAAAGCTTTTGTGTTTCTTCTATAGTATAATTTTTTGCCCATTTTCCTTCTAAATTTTTATCATCAGTATCCACATTATCTTCCGTTGTTGTTTTAGTTTTCTTTTCTGTATTCACATTTGCAGTTTTGCACCCTATCAATGAAGTGGCTACCATTAAGCTCATTAAAATACTTATAATTTTCTTAGACAACAAATTCTCCCCCTTAATTCATACACAACAAATCAATATTACAATCTTATCACTTTTGTATTACAATTATGTGTCAATATTATACTTTTGTGGTTATTTCAATATTAGCAGTCAATTAAAATTTACTTTATATAATTAACTCTAGCACAACATGTATATCTATTATATATTTTTTTATGATTTCATGCAATTATCTCCAACTATTCTAAGTTCTCGCAAAAGTCTTAAATTTCTATTTGTTCTTTTATTTTTTCAAACATCTTTTCTCCAATTCCATTTACGTTTTTTATATCTTCTATTGATTTAAATCCTCCACTTTGTTCTCTATATTCAATTATACTCTTAGCCTTTGAGTCACCTACTCCATTTAATGTTTTTAATTGTTCTATTGTTGCAGTATTTATATTTACTATATTATTAGAAGTCACTTGACTGTTACTTGTATTTAATTCTGAATTTTTAGTTGTACCTTCTTTATTTATACCATTTTTATTTGCAATATAAACCAACTCATGATTTTGTAATTTTTTTGCTCTATTTATATTGTTTAAATCTGCATTTTCAGTAAGTCCACCAGCTGCTTCTATAAGCTCCTTTACTATAGCATTTTCATCTAATGTATACACATCTGGTTTTTTTACTTCACCTTTAATTTCTACTACTATGCTTTTATCTTTTATTGGTACAGTTACTTCTTTATTCTTTGTACTGTTACTATTATTTTTCATATTATTATTCGATGTGACTGCTGATTTATCAGTATTTTCTATATCGTCAACAAAAATACTTTCCTTATCATTTTTCTTTAATTCTTTAAATCCAGATTTTAAATATAAAATTCCGAATGCAATTATTACAATAACTAATATACTTAATATTCCTATTTTTTTCTTATCCTTTAATAATTCTTGTATCACGAATTTATCTCCTTGCATACTTTTGCATAATTTAAAGTTTCTCTTCTATATATTATTCCCATGTTTTTTATATTTTAGACTATTATTGAAATTTTTATGATTTTTTATATAGCGTAAAGCTATTTTTTTTGGTAGAATATATTGTAAATGTACTGAAAAAATATTTAAGATATATATGTTGAAAAAAAATGTACGTAAAAAATAGTTAATACTACTGACCAAACGTTTATCAAACAATTTATATTGCAACATATATAGTATGGAGAATTTTATGAGACGAATTTTAAAAACTATTAATATATTATTTTTATTTCTATTTTGCTTTACATGTACTAATGTACAAGCTGAAACAACCAAACCCCAAATTAATGCTGAAGGATGTGTCTTAATTGATGCTTCTACTGGTGAAATATTATATGGGAAAAATGAAGAAAAAGTTTTAGAGCCTGCTTCAACTACAAAAGTAATGACTGCACTTATAACTTTAGAAAAATGCAAACTAGATGATGAAGTTACAGTTCAGGAAGACTTTACAAAAGTAGGTGGTACTGCTATTGGACTATTGAAAGGTGATGTATTAACTGTACATGATTTACTTTTAGGTCTTCTTTTAGACTCTGATAACGATTGTGCAAATGCTTTAGCTGATCATATATCAGGAAATGTAGCTGAATTTTCTAAACTTATGAATGATAAAGCCAAAGAACTCGGAGCCTTACATACAAACTTTAAAAATCCAAGTGGAATGCCAGATCCAGAACATACAACAACAGCCCATGATTTAGCATTATTTTTAAGGGAAGCTATAAAAAATAAAGATTATATGGCTATTTCTACTACTAAATCTGCTACAATACCACTAAAAAATAATCGTATAAGCCCTATAAGTGTAAATAATAAAAACTATATGATTAATAAAAATTCTTGTTATTATTATCCATTCGCTATCTCTGGCAAAAATGGATATACAGAAAAATCAAATCATACTTATGTTGCTGCTGCTGAAAAAAATGGGCATGTGCTTATAGCTTCATTTTTGAATGCTCTTGATAAGGATCAAAATTTTCATGACATGCAAACTGTTTTTAATTATGGTTTCGATAATTATTCATTAGTACATCTTTATAAAAAAGACGAGCAAATTTCAGAGTATAAAATAAATAATGACCTTACAATACCTGTTATAAGTCTAAAGGATATAGATTATATTGTTTCTAAAGGAAAAGAAAATACAATCTCTTCTGATCTTAAAATAAAAAAGATAGATTTAAGTAAAAAATCTTTTGATAAAGGTGATAATATCTTAAAAGGGACAATTTATGTTAATGATAAAGAATTCATAACGGTTGATTTAGCAGCTGGAGTTTCTAGGACTTATGAACCTCTAATCTCTATTAAATCTTTATCAGAGGAATCTAACCTTCCAATTTATATTGGTGCTGGTGTTGTAGTTTTAGCTGGATTAATTGGATTAAGGAAATTTATAAAAGCTGGAGTAATCGGATTAAAGGACTTTATATCAAGTAAATTTAGAAAATAATCTTTTCATTATCAGATAAGACGTAATATCTATTATATGGTAAACTAACTAAGATGCATTAAAAAAATAACAAGTCAGTATTTTATTATACTTGACTTGTTATTTTATTTCACAGACCTAAATCTTAAACCAAAACTCAACTCCAATATTTGTGTTCTCAACACCAAACTCCATATTATGAAGCTGTAAAATATTTTTTACTATTGCCAGCCCAATTCCTGTTCTTCTTTCACTTCTATCTCTTGAATTATCTACTCTATAGAAGGCATCCCATATTAGATTTATTTTATCCTTTGGAATATGTTCACCTTGATTTTCAATAGTAAATTTTTCATTATCCAATCTTATATTTATAGTTTTCTTTTCCTCTGTATGATATATTGCATTAGAAAGCAAATTATTTATTACTTGCTCAATGCGTGTATAATCAGCATCAACATCATATTTTTTATCGTTTATATAATTTACTTGAATACTTTTATCATTAAATAATTTTTCATTTTTCTTTATAATTCCTTCTACAAGATCATTTATGCAGAATGTTTCTCTTTTAAGTTCATAAGCCTTTGCTTCCAGCTTTGATAAATATAACATTTCTAACACCATTGTATCCATCTTATAGGTTTCATCTATTATTACATCCAGATAATAATCCCTTTTATCTTCAGCTATTTTTTCTTTAAGACCTTCTCCATATGTCCTAATGATTCCAAGAGGAGTTTTTAATTCATGAGCTATGGCACTTGTAAGTTCTCTTCTATTCTTTTCCAAAACCGCTTGCTTTTCATAGGTTTTATATAAGCCTTTCGATAAAATTAATGTCATAGCAAGTACCATAATAAAAGAAATTATATATAATGGCATAGCCTTCGGTAATACATCGTCCCATGGATAATAATCTGTCTTTAGGTGCAAATAATATTTATGATTATTTACGCTCCCAATTAGTGTATCAATATAGTCATACTCCACTTTACCAAAGATTTCACTTTTATTACTCTTAGTACTAGCACCCTTCTCATTGAATGAATTGATTAAACTTCTCATTTCCTCTTCATTATATTCTTTTAAATTATTATATCTTTGAAAGTTTTTTCTATATAAATCATTACTATTATCTGAATTATAAATATCTCTATTATGATGAATTTCCCAATTAAAATCAAAAGAAGTATTTATATTTATTTTTCTTAAGCCTTCCTCTTCCACTTCTTGAGTATTAAATTTATATGTTTTAATTTTATCTTCCCTTTTTGTATCTTCATCTCCACTTTCTGACTCATCAATTGTAATTTCTTCTGGTATAATTTCAGCTCCATTAATAAAGCCTCGTACGTTAATTGGATCATCTCTTAATTTGCTTTTCTTATTGTAGATTTTAAATAATTCATTTTTTTGATCTTCTGATAAATACTTATCTAGATCAATATATCTATTTATATTTAAATAATCTATATCTGACTTTTTCTTTTCATCAAAACTGGTAACTCTTAATAAATCTCTCGATTTAGCTATCAGCTTAAAATTTTCATCATATAAATAAGTTTTTGCAAACATTTCTTTACTAAAAGATGACGTAAGATAAGTAATATCGCCATTTAATTCTGTTATTGCACATATATCCTTGTTTAATGCATTTTGATTATCTACATCTTTTGTCCAATACTCTGTTCTACCTTCAGATAATCTTTCATTTTCAATACCACGTATCTCTTTATTTATTTCCTTTTCTAATACGTCTAGCATACTATCAAATTTACCTTTACTTTCGTTTACCTTAAAATTATAATATACTGCTGTAAATCCAATAGTAACAATAAAATATAATATAAAAAACATAGCTGCTGTCTTTAAAAATATGTTTTTAAATGCTGTTTTAGCCTTCATCATTTATCACCTCAAATTTATATCCAACTTTTACAATTGTGTGTAAATGATAAGCACTCTCTCCCAAAGCTTTTCTAAGCTTCTTAATATGAGTATCAAGCACCCTGTCATTTCCATCAAAATCATATCCCCAAAACTTAATTAATAACTGTTCCCTTTCTATAATCCTATTTTTATTCACAATAAAATAGCAGAGCAAGTCATATTCCATTTTGGGCAGCAAAACTTCCTCTTCATTTATATAAACCCTATGAGTTTTACAATCCACACTAATCTCATCAGCATAAAGCTTGTCCTCTACTATAATTCCTTTTGCTCTCTTAATAACAGAACTACATTTAGCATACAATACCTTTAGTGAAAATGGCTTTGTTATATAATCATCTGCTCCTAGCTTATATCCATAGAGATTATCATCTTCATCACTTCTTGCTGTAATAAAAATTATAGGTATGTCACTGCTATTCATAGAACTTTCTATTTTGTCTTTACGAATTTTTTCGCAAACAGAAAAGCCATCAAGCTTAGGCATCATAATATCTAATAAAACTAAATCAAAACTTTTACTTTCTAATATTTCCAAAGCCTCTATTCCATCGCTGGCACAAATCACCTCACATTCTTTTACTTCAAAATAATCTTTAATAATTTCCTGCATTCTTTTTTCATCTTCAACTAATAAAACTTTATAACTCAAATTATTTCCCCTCCTTGTAACCATAATAATAACCTCATATGTATTTTTTGTGTCCTCTACTTATATTTAAAATTTCTTTCGATATTATCCACATATATTTAAACATTATAGATAATTATAAAAGCTCAAGCAATTTTTTCCTAATTGCTTGAGCTTTTATATAGTTATTTTAACTTATTTATTAATTCTTTCATATCCTCTGGAAGTTCTGACTTAAGTTCAAGCATTTCTCCTGTCCTTGGAGATTTAAAATCTAGTGCATAAGCATGAAGCGCTTGCCTCTTTATTAAATCTTCTTCCTCTTCTCCAAAACCATATAAGGTATCTCCATAAATAGGATGCCCCATATTACTTAAATGCACTCTAATTTGATGTGTTCTTCCTGTTTCAAGCTTACATTCAACTAAGCTAGCATTTTTAAAACTTTCAATGACTTTATAATGAGTTATGCTTCTTTGACCTCTTTCGTCTATTACTCTTCTAATTCCATTTTTAACTCCATCTTCAATTTCTTCAGGCTTGTATATTGGTAAATCAATAGTTCCAGAATCTTTTTCTAAATTACCATGAACTATTGCTAAATACCTCTTTTCAACTTTATTATCACTCATTTCCTTTGATAACATTCCATGTGCAAATTGATTTTTAGCAATTATAATAAGTCCTGAAGTGTTCATATCTAATCTAGAAACTAATCTAACTATACAGTTTTGGTTGCTTTCCATAAAGTAATTTATTACTCCATTAGCAAGGGTTCCACTTTGATAACTTTTAGTTGGATGAACTACCATAAATGGTTTTTTATTAACTACTAATATATCTTCATCTTCATAAATTACATCTATATCCATCTTCTCTGGTGCTATATCTTGACTTTCATCCTTTGCTAAATTAATTTTTATAATTTCTCCAACATTTAATATACGATTCATTTTTACTGCTTCATTATTAACAAAAATTCTTTTATCTAACGACGCACTTCTTATTAATCTTGTTGATAATCCAAGCTCAGTTTTTAAATATTCTCTTATTTTAGTTCCTTCTTCTATCTTAATAACTTTATTTTCTAAAATACTCATTTAATTAATCTACTCCTCATGTAACTGAATGATATATGTGAAAAGTTCTTGTTTGCACTTCTCGCTTTTTTTATATGTGCACAATTTATTTCCCAAAGGTTTTAAAGTCCTTACCTAAAATTATTATCACATCGTAATCATTATATTCTGCCTTATTTTCTTTTTTATCACTATTTTTAATATTTAAGTCTTGCTTAATAGTATTTAATTTATCACTATCATTAGAAAGTAATATACTCTTATCGGTAAGTTCAATGTTTCCTGTATCAATTTTTGTATATCCAGCATTATTTAACTCTTCCATTGCTTTAGCTGCTAGTCCATTAGTCTTAGTTGCATTTAGTATTTTAATTCTAATCTCATCTTTTGATTTATTAGCAGAAACATTCTTAGTGGTAGAAGCTGAACTAAGTGATGATAATATATCTTTATTTGCATTTTTATCAAATATTAAAAATGATTCTCCATTTATAGTCTTTGGTGTTCCAGCTGCCGTTATCATTATCATATTTTCTTTTTTTATGTTCATGAATTTTAAACCATAACTCAAAATTTTAGTAGATGACATATTAGTTTCTATATTGTCGCCTAAGGCTGACATTATACTTGAAACTCTAAATAACATAAGAGGACTTGTACACTTATCAACAACTTTTGCTATAAACTTTTGCTGATTTTCTATTCTATCCAAATCTCCATTAGCAAATCCACTTCCATCATTATTTTTTCTCCACCTAAAAAATTCTTCAGCTTTTTTACCATCTAAAGTTACAGTTTCTCCTACTTTAAAATTAATATGAAGATTTTGACCTTCATCATCATAAATCATATTTCTTTCAATTTTCATTTCAATTCCACCCAGAGCATCAATAATTTCTCGGAATGCATTATAATCAATTTTAGCTATATAATTTATTTTTATATCCAGCATATTCTCAGCTTCACTTTTTATTTTAGAATATCCGCCAATTGCATAAGCTGCATTTATCTTTGCATTTCTACCATTGATATTTATAAGTGTATCTCTTGGAATTGATACAACAGTAAGCTTCTTATTTGTAGGATTATAATTTAGCACCATTATTGTATCTGTTCGTTTAATTGATGCATTATCAACTTGCTTTGGATCTCCGATATCCATACCAAGTAATAAAATATTTACAGGTTCATTTGAGGATACATCAATGCTGCTTATCATTGATTTACTTCCTACTTTCATTAAAGCAGAAATTCCTGATACTGTTGAAACTATAATAAACGTTATTACAAGAGCTATTGCCCCTAAAACTAATTTTTCAAATTTATTTGTAGAGTCATCACCTTTTCTGAAAATATTCAGCATTGCTTTTTTATTCTTTTTCTTATTAACGCGTCTCCCCATATGTCACCTCTTTTCCTTTGAAATCAGTTAATATATTTCACTAAAATTTTATTCTAATTAAACACATTTTTTAGAATTCTCCTTAGGCACATGAAAATAGCAAATGGACTTATTATTTTTTTGATTGTGCCTTAAATTTAGAATCAAATAAAAAATAATTCCTAGCCCTCATAGAGTTTTCATCAATTAATAAATTCTTAATTAGCAAAAATTCTATACTATGAGTCAATCCATAATATACTCCCTTATCTAAATCTTCCAATGTAAATTTTCTTATGTCTTCTATGCTATCAAAATTCCTGCTTGGTTCTATCATATCTGAAATATATATAATCTTCGTTAAAATAGACATATCTTCTTTTCCTGTAGTATGCCATCTTATTGCATCTAAGATTTCTTCATCCTCAATCCCAAGCTTTTCCTTAGCCTCTATAGGTGCAATGATACTATGCCATAAGTTGGGATTTTTTTCTTCTACTTGTGAAAGCATAATATTATTTTCTTCCATCATTTCTTTCATTCTAGCTTTAGATAAATTTTTAGCCACATCATGTGCAAGACCTGCAATTTCAGCTTTTTCTTCAGATATTCCATTTAATATAGCTAATCTTTTAGCTGTTTCTGCAACGCCTAAACTATGAGCATAACGTTCTTCAATTAAATTTTCTTTAATATATACCTTTATTTCTTCTATAGATAACAAAATTATTCCCTCCTATAATTAATAATGATACAATCCCTTTTTGTAAATCATATCAACAACTTTTGGTGGTACAAAAAAATCTATTCGTTTATTTTGATTTATTCTCTCCCTTATATCTGTTGAAGATATTTCAAGTTCTTTTAAATCTAAAATAATTATTTTCCCATTATATTTTTCTTCTATTATTTTCTTCTTTTCTATCATTTCGTTTTTACTAATTCCATCTCTTGCAAAAACCACAAGAGTAGCTAATGAAAATATTTTTTCAACTTCTCTCCATTTTTCTATACTAATTAAACAATCTGCACCTGTTATGAAAAACAATTCTTTTTCTTTATTTTGAGCATCACTTTCACCTTTAAAATATTGTAATGTTTCATAAGTAAAACTAAGTCCACCTTTTTCTATTTCATAACTCGAAACAGAAAATTCATTAAAAGGTTCAGTTGCAATTTTAACCATTTCATATCTTAATTTAGAGTCCGTAACTATATTATTAGCTTTAAAGGGTTGCTTTCCTGCTGGCATAAAAATCACTTCATCTAAATCTAATTGTTCTTTAGCTTCATAAGCTATATATAAATGTGCATTATGAATAGGATCAAATGTCCCTCCTATTATACCATACCGCTTCATAAGGTTCCCTCCTAAAGTAACATCGTTACTTAAATATTATATCACGAAGTACTCATAAATATTATTTTAAATATCTTAAGTTTTACAAAAAAGAAACTACTTCAAAATAATTTTAAAGTAGTTTCTTCTATTAATTAGTATCTATTTATTTAGTAGGTAATTCTATTTGTTGTTTATTTTTAGACTTCTTATATAGAACTATCTTATTTCCAATTGCTTGAACTCCTTCACATTTAACAGCCTTACATATCATGTCTGAAGTTTCTCTAGATTCTAATCCGCTGTTTTCCAAAACTTTTATTTTAATTAATTCCCTAGCTTCTAATGCTTGCTTAACTTGTATTAAAAAGTTTTCTTCAACACCATTTTTACCTATTTGGAATATTGGTGAAAGTTGATTTCCTAAACCTCTTAAATAAGCTCTTTCTTTTCCTGTTAACATTTTATTTTCCTCCTAAAATTTCTTTCAACATATAGTTGTATTAATTATCCCTGGGGGTTCTTTCAATTGATTACATTACATATTCAAATTCAAAGTTATTTAATCTTACCATATCTCCATCTTTGATTCCCATTTCTCTAAGTTCATCCATTATACCTTTATTTTTAAGAACTTTGTGGAAATATCTTAAAGAGTCTGCATCATTTACATTAATAGCATGTAATATTCTATCTACAAATGTACCATTAATAATATAAACGTTGCACTCCTCTTCATCATCCTTTTGAACATTCTTTTGAACTGTAATATCATAAGTAAATCTCTTTTCTTCTGGTATATACATTTCATCTGCTGAAATTTCTAATTCTTTAATTGGAATTTCCTTAAGTATTCTTGCTGCTTCTTTCATTACAGCATCAACGCCTTCATTTGTAGCTGCTGACATTATAAATACCTTATCAAAGCCCATTTCTTGAACTTTCTTCTTAAAATCTTCAAATATAGTGTCATCATAAAGCATATCACTCTTATTCGCTACTACAATTTGAGGTCTATCCCAAAGCTTAACAGAATATTTCTTCAATTCTTCGTTTATTTTTACAAAATCATCAAAAGGTTCTCTTCCTTCAACTCCTGAAATATCTACTATATGAATTAAAAGTCTAGTTCTTTCAATATGTTTTAAAAATTGTATTCCAAGACCAACACCTTCTGCTGCACCTTCAATAATTCCTGGAATATCTGCCATAACAAATGGTTCAATTCCTGGTACTGCAACAACACCTAAATTAGGCTTTATAGTAGTAAAATGATAATTTGCAATCTTTGGTTTTGCTTTTGTTGTCATAGAAAGTAATGTTGATTTTCCTACATTAGGGAATCCTAGTAATCCAACATCTGCAAGTAATTTTAATTCTAAAAGTATATTTAATTCATCTCCAGGCATTCCTGGTTCTGCATAATGAGGTGCTTGTTTAGTAGAAGTAGCAAACTTAGTGTTACCTTTACCACCTTTTCCACCTCTACATAATACTAATTCTTGACCTTTATGAGAAAGATCTGCAATTATTTTATTAGTCTCTTCTTCTCTTATGATTGTTCCCATAGGTACTTTTATAAAAAGATCTTGACCATCTCTTCCATAGCACTTCTGTCCACTACCTCTGCCGCCTTCTTCTGCAACAAATCTCTTTTTATATTTGAAATCTAATAATGTAGTTATACCAGTTTCAACTTGGAAAATGATGCTACCACCTCTTCCACCATCGCCGCCATCTGGCCCACCTAACGGTACATACTTTTCTCTTCTAAAAGTAATAGCACCATCACCACCATCACCAGACTTAACGAAGACCTTCGCTGTATCTATAAACATATAATCACCCTTTCCTTGTGTATTTTTTTATTATCTTGCTTAGTAATTAAACTTTTCCTAATCTTCAATATAAACTATTCTTCCCAATGCAATCTTACTTTATTATATCATATTCGATTTAATGTTTAATCTCAACTAGAAAAGCAATTTATTTCATAGGCATTTAAAAAAAGCACTCTTAAACTAAGAGTGCTTAATTTCTAAAGTAATTATTCAGCTATTGCTTCAACGTTTGTTGGGTAAACACTTGCTTTCTTCTTATCTCTACCAAGTCTTTCGAATCTAACGATTCCATCGATTTTAGCAAATAAAGTATCATCTTTACCTCTTCCAACATTTTCACCTGGATGGATTTTAGTTCCTCTTTGTCTATAAAGAATGTTTCCTGCAAGAACAAATTCTCCATCAGCAGATTTAGCTCCTAATCTTTGCGCTGCAGAGTCTCTACCATTTCTAGAACTACCAACACCCTTTTTATGAGCGAATAATTGAAGGTTCATAATTAACATGTGACTACACCTCCTCTTTTATTAAAGTTATATATTCTCTACGTTTCTTTTGCCCTACCAACTGATCAAATCCTAAAATTACACTTTCCAAGCTTTTTTCAAAAGTTTTTAACAACACTTGAGCTTGATTTAGTTCTTCTAAATTAAAATCTTGAAGATCTAATTTTAAGTATCCATCCTTGATTTCGTAAGTTGAATTTAGTTTTAAAACTTCATCCAATCCAATGATTACGCTTTGAGACAAAACTGCAACAGAATTGCATATTAAATCAAATGATTCTCCCACTAAAGCAGGATCATTTGAAAAATCTCTGTCATCACTTAATGCATGACCATTCATTACAAATCCAACAATATTTTCATTATGTTGTTTGATTTTTACTTTAACCATAATTTTATTAAGCTTCGATCTTTTCGATTATTAGCTTAGTGTAAGGTTGTCTGTGTCCATTTTTTCTTCTATAGTCCTTTTTAGACTTATATTTGAAAACTATAACCTTCTTTGCCTTACCTTGTGCTACAACCTTAGCTACAACTTTAGCTCCTTCAACAACTGGTGTACCAATTTTGATACCTGCGTTGTCAGTTTCTACAGCTAAAACCTCAGTTAATTCAACTGTTGAGTCAACCTCAGCGATAAGCTTTTCAACGAATATTACGTCTCCTGCTTGAACTCTGTATTGTTTTCCTCCTGTTGCTACTACTGCGTACATTAAAACACCTCCTCATAACGGTCTCGCCACTTTTGGTACAAAGATTTAACTTTGTTCTATTTAAAACCTTACGTGCGCGGTTTACAAATGTCAGTTTACCACAATCTTTTCCTCTTGTAAAGGAAAGTTTTAAAATTAATGATGAATAATGAATGATTGAGGATGAAACTCCCAAAGAGTTTCAAATATCCAACCTAATTATTCATCCTTCATTCTTAATCATTCATCATTTTAAAGTTTTTCTATAGCTGTAACCTTATAGTCTTTCAAGTTATCTTTCTGCCCTTGAAATATAAGTGGTTCAATTTTGTAGCCTTCTATTCCATCTACATAGTTTAAATATATTTCTTTATCTAACCCATCTATTTCTTTTATGAAATCAAAAATATCTTCTTTAATTTTATCTTTATAAACGCTATCAATTTCTATATGAAAACAATCTATTGTATTTTCTTCTTTTACTCTTATGATTTCATTTTTTATAAGTCCTTCTATATACGATAATTTTAAAATTATGCCTCTACCTTTGCATAAATTGCATTCTTCTTCCATGTATTCGTATATACTCTTTCCTTGTCTCTTCCTTGCAATTTGAACTAAATCCAATTCAGTAAAAGGGAATATTTTTACGTTTCCCTTATCTAATTTTAAGCTTTCTTTAAGTGCTGACATGACAATAGCTCTTTGACTTCTATCTCTCATATCAATAAAATCTATAACTATAATTCCACTTAAATTTCTAAGTCTTATTTGTTTTCCTATTTCTTTTGTAGCTTCTAAATTAGTTTCTAAAATGGTTTTATCAAAACTTCTTTCTTTTATGTTTTTACCACTATTAACATCAACAACATACATTGCTTCTGTTTTATCTATTACTATGTAACCACCACATGGCAAATTAACTTTATTATGCCTGAGTTTTAATAATTCCTTTTCTAACCCATGGAAATCAAAAAGATTTCTATAGCCTTCATATTTCTCTAATTTAAAATTTTCTTCACCTTTAATAAAGTGAGCTACCTTTTCAAAATCCATATCATTATCCACATGAACCTTTGTAACTTCTTCGTAACTAGAGTTCATTAAAATCTTAGTTAAACTTAAATCTTCACCATAAATTTTTTTTAATCCTAATGAATACTTCATTTTTTTGTCTATATTTTCAAACTCATCATAAAGTTTATCTATTTCCTTTTTAATAATTTCTAGACTTACATTAGCACCTTCTGTTCTTACTGTTATGCACACATCTTTCAAAGGTTGAATATTCTCTGAAATTTCTTTTTTCTTTTCTTTGTCATCTATTCTTTTAGAAAACTCTATTCCCTCTCCATAACAATTTAAGACAATATATTTCCCAGGAATTGAAACTTTAGGTGTCAATTTAGCACCTTTGTCACCAATAGGCTCTTTTATTACTTCTACTAATATTTCTTCACCCTTTTTTATTCCCTTTGCCTTAAGCTCATTACTATAGTACATATATCCTTCTTTATCTAATCCTAAATCGATAAATATAGAATTTATAGCTGGAAGAATATTTTTAATTCTCCCCTTATAAATTTCTCCTATTATAGGTTCATTATTCTTTTCTTCTACAATACTTTCTATCAATTCATTATTAGATTTAAGTGCTATTCTTAAAAGCTTTTCTCTTCTCTCAATAAAAATCTCTTTCATTTAACACACATCCTATTCAATTGGCAATATACAATTAACACTGTGGGTACCTATATGGTTCCCCATTTTTTACATTATACTCATACTTATTAATATATATTATAACTAGAAATAAGGGGGCTTGCTTTTGCGGAATGTTACATAAGAAGATTTTGATGGTTGTGCTTCTTGATTATAAGTTGTTCCAAAATGCTTGTTCAAAGCTTGCCTTTGAAGCAAGCTTTTTGGGCACAACTTATGATCTTAGAAGCACCCATCAAAATCTTCAGTAACTGGAGTAAATGCATGCCCCCTTATTTCGTCGGTCTATACGCACTTGTATAATGGTACAAGTGTTTCATTCTTATAAAAATACATTTCTTCTCTTTTTATATTAACAAAGGCATCCAAAAGTGCATTGGTAGTTTTTTCTTGTATATAGCTAACTAATAAATCTGCACTTAAATGTTCTCTACTTCCTGTACTAATCAATACATTAAGCACTAAAAATTCATCCTTAATCCAAAAGCTAAATTCCTTAATTAAAGTTTTTAAATCAACTTCTCTTTCACCTTTTTTGCTTTTCTTTATTGTATTCCAAGTTTCATTTTCCATAAGATTAGTCATTTCTCCTTCTAACGCCGAAACATCAGAATATTTAATCTTTATAGTGTACCTTGCTGCATCAATCAATGCCATAGCTTGAGGCACTTTTTTCTCGCCTACAGTATAAGGAATTGCAAGTGCACTTATGTATTTTATTCCGCTTGGCGCAGTTGCATTTAATTTATCCACAATTTCTTGTTCATCGGTCTCAGTTGTTAATATCATATCCATATATTCACCACTTGAATATACTCCAACAGATAAGGGTTGTGCTATTGATGTATTCATATGTGGATTAAATCCTTGTGAAAATTCTACTGGAAGTCCTGACCTTCTAATATTCTTTTGAATAGTTTTAAGTACATCTAAATGAGATATGAACTTAATGTTTTCTTCTTTAGTAAATTTAGTTAAGTATCGCACCTTCAAAACACTCCCCATCTTTAAAGTTTACATCAATGCCACATCCTGTACATCCTTTTTTACAGTTTTGAGTCAATTCTGCTTTCTTTGCTTTTTCACTTTCAATTTCTAAATATTTTCTATTCACTCCTATATCAATAAAATCCCATGGTAATACTTCATCATAAGCTCTTTCCCTATATGCATAAAAATCTACATCCAAGTTGCATTCTTCCATAGCTTCCATCCATAATCTATAGTTAAAGTATTGACCCCATCCATCAAATTTTGCACCCTTTTCATAAGCCTTAATTAAAACATCACATAATCTTCTGTCACCTCTTGCAAATACAGACTCCATTATAGATGTCTTTTGCTCATGGTAATTATAAACTATGCATTTTGATTTAATTGAATCCTTGACAGCATTAATCTTCTCATTTACGTCTTGAAGTCTTGCCATAGGAGTCCATTGGAATGGTGTAAATGGCTTAGGTATAAGTATTGATGTACTTACTGTAAGTCTTAAGCCCTTATAATCACCCTTTTTCTTAGGAACTGCTTTATATTCATCAACAATTTTTTCTGCAAGTTCTCCAATTCCAGTACAATCTTCAAGTTCTTCATAAGGAAGTCCAACCATAAAATAAAGCTTAAGAGTCTTCCATCCAGCTTCAAAAGCACTTCTAGCTGCATTTAAAATTTTATCTTCTGTAAGTCCCTTATTTATTACATCTCTCATTCTTTGAGATCCTGCTTCTGGTGCAAAAGTTAAGCCACTCTTTCTTACCTTTTGGATATCCTTAAGTAAATCAACTGAAAAAGAGTCAACTCTAATTGAAGGAAGCGCTATTCCAACTCTGTTTTCTTCATGTTCTTCTGTTAAATCTGTAATTAATCCCTTTATATCAGAATAATCACAGGTACTTAATGATGAAAGAGAAATTTCTTCATACCCTGTATTTTTAACTAATTCTCTAGCTAATTCTACAAGATCTTCTTTTTTCTTTTCTCTAACTGGTCTATAAAGCATTCCAGCTTGACAGAATCTACATCCATTTGTACATCCTCTAAATATCTCTAAAACTATTCTATCATGAACAATCTCTGAATAAGGAACTATAATATTGGTTGGAAAATCCACCTTTGTATAGTTATTTATAATTCTCTTCTTAATAGTACTCGGAACATCATCATACTTTGGTTTAAATTCTTTTATAGTATTATCTTCATTATAAATAACATCATATAATGAAGGCACGTATATACCTTGAATTTTAGATATTTCTCTTAAAAATTCTTTCTTTTTGCCCTTACCTTTATACTTTTTATAGACATCCAAAACATCATTCATCATTTCTTCGCCTTCACCAATTTCAAAGAAATCAACTATATCATATAGTGGTTCTGGATTATATGCACAAGGACCACCTGCCATAACTATAGGTTCATCTTCACTTCGTTCAGAAGCTCTTATAGTAATACCAGCCATATTTATCATGTTTAAAATATTGGTAAAACTCATTTCATATTGAAGGGTAAATCCTAAAATATCAAATTCCTTTAAAGAATCTTTAGTCTCCAACGTGAATAATGGAATATCATTTTTTCTAAGTTGTACTTCCATATCTGGCCATGGTGCAAATGTTCTTTCGCAATATGTATCTTCTCTTGCATTTAAAGTATGATAAAGAATTCTACTTCCTAAATGAGACATACCTACCTCATAAACATCAGGAAAACAAAATGCAAATCTTATTAAAGCTTCACTTGGGTTCTTAACAATTTCATTTAATTCCCCACCAGTATATCTACTTGGTTTCTCAACCTTATATAAGATATCATCTGAAATTTTATTCATTAATATATTTCCTCCTCAAAAGCACATTTCTATGTGCTAATCTTTGTTTAATTATTTTTTTAAAATTATATACGTTATTTTTTGAATGTTCATATGTTAATTATTTTATAATTAAATTACCGTCACGTAATTGCACACAGATTATCTTACACATAAATAAAAGAAGTATAAGGCACATGAAAATAAATAACAAGTCCAAAGTTGCCATGAATATTTTTCATCAGGCAAGGAGACAAATTCCCCTCATAGCAGGCCTATTAGGGCAATTCGCCGACACAGCATGATGGAAAATAGGCTGGCAAATGGACTTGTTATTTTTTTGATTGTGCCTAAACTTATATTTCTATACTTCCTGTTTGATATCCCTATTCTAACACAATTAATCTTTATTGTGAATAATCTTATAGCTACTATGATAGTAACTATAAAATACTATATTATTCTAAATTAAACTTTCGGTATTATTGCAGAATACTAATTACAAAGCAGATAATAAATCTTTATAGCTTTTATCATGAATATTGTTTTTATTTTGCTTATTTCTTATATCACTATTATTCATCTTACGCCTCTATTTTATCATCTTATTTTGTTGTTTAA
Organism: Clostridium gelidum; assembly: GCF_019977655.1. Taxonomy (NCBI): domain Bacteria; kingdom Bacillati; phylum Bacillota; class Clostridia; order Eubacteriales; family Clostridiaceae; genus Clostridium; species Clostridium gelidum. The sequence goes on along the minus strand of NZ_AP024849.1, from coordinate 876,979 downwards.
AATAGACTTGTATAATATAATTATTGCCATATTAAGAACATACATTCTTGCAGTGGCAGGTATTCTAAATTATTACAATAAGATGCAATTGAAAATAGAAACAAGAAATAATTTTGTTTCTACCTAGTTTGTAGAAAGCAATTAGAAACAAATAAAAATATTATTCTTTCAAAATTAAATAGTGATATATTTACAAAATATACTATAATTTATATAGAATGTTATAATAAGAAATATCAACAACTTTTATGACGCCATATGTAACATATTCATTAAAATGGCCACAATGTAGATTTTATTTGTTATTTAATACTTAGTAGGAATTGCTAATAAGTTAATACAAGGAGGATGTTATGGAAATTAGTTCAGTACTTGCACAAGGAACAAATTATTCAGTTTCTAAAACACAAACTTTGAAAACAGAGTCATCTGATAAAGTAAGCGAGAGCAAAGAGTGTAGTGAAGCAGAAAAACTTAAGGCTTTTAAACAAGAGTTTTTGAAAAAGGTAGAAGCCCTGCCCTATAAAAAAGGGGCTAGTGTATCGGTTCAAATTACAGATGGAGCATTTAAACGTATGATGAAAGAACCGAAATTTAAAGAGGAAATGATGCAGACATTAAATGAGGATGCAAGGACATCTCATTACGAACCAGTAGGTACAGTTCTTACTAAGATTGATCAAAATGGATATAGCGGCTATTCCTATTGTAAGGAAAACGAAGGAGCATTTGCGGCACATTCCAGTAATAAGGATTCCTTTTATAGCAAAAAGGCAGAAAAAAAGTACAGTGAAGCTGAGAGTAATAAAAAAGAACTGGAGAGAATGTATCAGAAAAAGATTCAGGACAAAGAGTATTATGAAAATTTAACTGAGAAAAAACTACAATATCAGGAAGCGTATGTGTCAAAGCAATATGCGAAAAATATAAATTCTATTTACAGTGATATATAGAATGCATTCAACACTATTATAATAATATGTGCAAGCAAAAATAAATACTAGATTGAAATATCGCATTATTCAGAAATGGATTTGGGATATTTTTTTCTGCGCAATTCAAAAACAAGATATAAAAATAATATTTTTCAGGATATATCAGTATCTATACTGTATTGTTATTTTAAGAGATTGTGTTGAATTATTAAGCTGATAATGGAACTCCTATTTTGGATATTAAACCATATACTCCTAGTTTTGATAGAGTTGAAAATCCATTAGTGCCAGAATGGTGTTCAAATTGGCCTAAAAGTGTGGAGGAATCTGGAGACTTTAATTGGAGTACAGTCTTTAACTTCTAATTAATAAATTTATATGCTTTTAATTAAAAGAATGGGTTTTCAAATAACTCATTCTCCTTTTGTTAGTTATTAATGTATTTTATAAATAGTCAAAGCGCTAGATAATCTGTAGATTGGACGTAGTAATTAATAAGAATGAGGTTCTTCAATAATTGAAAAATATTACATAAGTTTCTTAATATGAGTCTTAAGGTAATTTTAATATATAACTAAGGTTAAATGAATATTAAACAATTATAATTAATTTATATTCATTTTAAAATTACAAAGATTAATATAGAAGGAGGACTTAGAAATGAATACTACAAGAAGCTTTAATAAAAATAAAATAGTACTATATTTAATTAGTACTTTTCTGTTTACTTGGATGTTTTGGATTATTTCATTTACTTCAACCAGTTCGAGTTTGAATTCGATTTTTCGTATAGTAGGTTCATTAATGCCAAGCCTTATGTCCATAATTCTTACTAACTACTTTTATGGAAGAAAAGGATTAAAAGACTTACTGAAAAAGCTAACTATTTGGAAAGTTAATCCACTTTTTTATGTTTTTATAATTTTTTATTCTGCAGCATCATTTTATATACCGTATTTTATCTGCGTTATAGCAGGGGCAGATTATAAAATTCAGATTATAAATCAGATATTTGGTTTTAACCTTGATAATCCTTTATCATTATTAGCATGCCTAATAGTTATCTTATTTTTTGGAGGGCCACTTGGTGAAGAACTTGGATGGAGAGGTTTTGTATTGCCAAAGCTTCAAAAAAAGTATACTCCGCTATTATCAGGTATAATAGCCGGGGTTATTTGGACTTGCTGGCATATACCAATGTTTTTATTCCATATTCAAGGATATGATAATTTTATTGTATATCTTCTACAAACTATTTCCTTAAGCATTATATATACATGGCTGTATAACCATGTAAAGGGAAGTTTATTAATTCCGATTTTATATCATTGCATTGATGATTTTATTCCCTCTATATGTTTTCCTGATTTTTTAAACTACTTTAATATGTATTCAATTATTTATTGGACAATACAATTAACAGTTTTATTATGTATTATATTTAATATGACTAGAAAATCATCAAGTAAATTACAGAATGTATCTAATTGTTCCAATCTAAAATTGTGATATGCTAACTCCATATGTAGATTTGATGAATTAACTTAAACATCTTTCTAATAAATAATAAAAGTATTACTGGAAAAATATGATATAATTGTATACAACAAATTACATAGGGGGTAAAGAATGAAAAGTTTGAAATTAATAAAAATAATAGCTCATTCATTAATTGTAGCTTCAGTATTAGCACTAAATCCAATAGGGGCAAGTGCAGAATGGAAAGCAAATCCTTCAGGTTGGTGGTATAAAGAAGGAAGTTCATGGGCTACAGGTTGGAAATTAATTGATTCTAAATGGTACTATTTTGATTTTAAAGGTTACATGGCTAAAGATACAACAATTGATGGATATTATCTAAGCGATAGTGGTGCGCGGGCAGAACTTACAACAAGTGGAAACTTTAAATTTGATAAATCAACTGGAACAATAATAGAATATACTGGTTCTGATAGTTCAGTAGTGATACCAAACAAAATTGATGGTACTGATGTAAAACGTATAAGATTTACATCAGCATCTAGTTGTAAGAATTTAACAAGCATAACTATACCAGATAGCACGACGGGTGTAGAATCTATAGTATGTATGAATTGTAGTAATCTAACAAGCATAGTCATTCCAAGTAGTGTAAAAAGTATAAATCCGTTTGCATTTGATGGATGCAGTAATTTAAAAAGTATAACAATGCCAGATAGTGTAACAAGTATAAATACAGCTGCATTTAGAGGGTGTAAGAGTTTGAAAAGCATAATTATTCCAAATGGTGTGAAGACTATTCAGACTAAGGCATTTGCGGGATGTAGTAGTTTAACAAGTTTAACAATTCCAAATAGTGTAACAAGTATGGGGAATGATATATTTCAGGATTGTATTAATTTAACAAGCATAACCATTCCAGATAGTGTTAAAAGTATAGGTTGTGGTGCATTTAATGATTGTAGTAGTTTAACAAGCATAATAATTCCAAATGGCATAACAATTATAAATGAGTTTGAATTTCAAGGTTGTACTAATTTAACAAGCATGACAATACCAAATGGTGTAACAAGTATACAAAGAGATGCATTTGCAGGCTGTACAAATTTAACAAGCATGACCATTCCAGATAGTGTAACAAGTATAGCAAGTTACATAAATAGTCCTAAGGGTATAGGAATTAATCCATTTCATGATTGTACAAATGCTACAATTTATGTAAAGAGTGAAAAAGTTAAACAACTTTTAATTAATTCTGGTGTAAGTGCAAGCAAAATCATAGTAAGTGCTTAATCATAAATAATAACTAAATAAATAGTTTTATAGAGTAGTGTAAAAGCTACTCTATTGTTCATTAATTTAACATTTCCTCATAATTATTTTTTATTATCTTAAATACAACCTCATTAAAGCCATCTTCATTCTCAAGTGTAGGAAAACTCTTTAATGTTTCATAAATGATAGATTTTATTTTTTCAAAATTAATTTTTGGTATATCATAACTATATTCCTCTAACACAGGTTTATAATTATTTTTTGTAAATGAAGTTGAATACCATGTTTTTTCCAAAGCATTATCATTAAGAACTCCTGATAAGGCTAAATTATTATCAAAATTAGGAGCTAAGCCTATAACCTCTCCATCCTTTCTTAATATACCAAAGTTAAATGTATGTCTATCTATGTTATAACATAATGCATCCATAAAAGTTATATCTAAAAAATCTTGCATATAACCTAACTCATCTATAATTTTAATAGAGTCATCTACTTCCCAATAATCTTTAACAAAACTAAACATAGGTTCAAAATCTACTTCTCCACTATTGGTAAAATCTTTGCACTTAACCAATTTACCATCATCCATAGATTCATATTTAACAGCTTTAAACCCAAGTTCTAAAGCTATGTTTGAAACTAATACCTCTGCAAAATTTTCTTTATATGAACCTTTTTTTATCATATACCAATGTCCATCAATCAACTTCCAACACTTTTCAAAACTACCTATGTTAGTAAGTTCAGGGCTTATATCTAAATTTGTAAAATTGCTTTCTATTGTATTACCATATAAAGCTATAGTGTTTAAGCCATCAGACAATCTACTTCTTACTTCATTATAAGTTATGCTTTCATTAGCCCATTTAAGCCAATAATTATCTGTAATACTAACTGCCCTAGCTTTAATAACAATTTCTTTAGGTACTTCTGTTCTAACGCTCAATCTGCGCCTTATTTGTCTAGAATTTGTTCTGTGAGTATCTATAACTCTAGTTTGTAGCCATGATTCAAAAGAACCTATATTTTTATTTATCATTATTATTGGCAATAAATTATCCTCTAGAGATTTTATAAAATTAGTATCTTTTATCTCAGCTATTGCTTTATCTTTATACATTAAATATCCGCTAAAATCGTAATTCTCATCTTTAGAATATTTATTAACAATATTAAGTAAATCTACTTGTTTCATTTATTCACCCCTCCCTTTCCAGTTTCCTCTTTATTCCAATAGTTTACCATATTATTTATCCGATTGCACGCGCCTGGATATTATGCCCCTTGAGGGTACATTGTGACCCTTGTGGTTATAAATCTTCCAATGTATTTAAATCTTTTTTTGAAGGGTCCTTGCTATATCTCCAGTCTAGTGCCCATAATATAATCGACAATCCTACGTTAATTCCAAATACAAAACCCCATACCCCATAGATACGCAACTTATTGAAAAAGTCTCCTGCAAAAGAATTAAATAATATATCGATTTCTTTTGGATTAAGTAACTCAATTTGTTTATTGGTAATATTCTTTAAGTTGATTTCTTTAAGTATTGGAACAATATAATCACTAATTGAATATAATCCTGCTTCTATTGTTTTATCTGTTAGATAATCCTTTGTATCAGCTGTAATAAAATCTAACTTATTATCAATCGCATTTTGAATTATGTTTTTAATTAAACTAATATTATTCTCATTAAATACTTCATTACCAAAAACTGATTTAATAATTTTTTCTATATCTTTGTTTAATATATCTGCATCCACAATTTGTTCAATTGATAATTCTGACAATGTATTATCATAAGCTTTTTCTAAGAATATACCTAAATACTTTTCAGTTTCTTTACTTGAACTAATTAAATTTAAAATACTTTTCACACTGCCCTTAATATCACTTGACGTAATTCCTTCAAAGATTAGTGAATTGTATGAATTAAATAACGGCTTTGCTATTTTCTCATTTAAAAGTTCTCCCATTATTTGCGATAACTCACTACTATTATTATTTATATTATTATAAATATCTTCTTTTACAATAGTAACTTCATTGTAGAACTTTTTATACACTAAATCTAAACTATTCAAATTACATAATTCAAGATATTCAATAATTGGAGCTTTTATTAAAGAATCCATAATTAAATTACCAGAATTACGAATATGTTGTTTTGCAGAATTATTCTTATTAAATTGCTCAAATACATTATCAAGTAATATTGTAATATTAAATTCATCAGCTTTAATTTTTAATATACTAGTTTTCATAGGATAAACACTATCATTTAATGTAACTTTAGCAATGCTAATGATTTTGTCAGTTTCATCCTTAATCATTATTGGCAACTTTTCATTTAATATAATTGATACAACTTTATTTGCTATATCATCTCCACCAAAGGCTCCATAAGCCATCTTTTCAAAAAAGTTAAGTTCATTTTTAATAGTTTCTTGTACATTTAAAGCTATGTCATCTTGCTTATTTTGTACATAATTAATTGATTTTTTTGTAATATAGCTAGTTAATAGATATAAATTATTATCAACAATGCTTTTTACTTTTCCATTAAACATTGAGCCAATAGTATTATTTTCATCTAATCCACTACGTAAAAATTGTTTTGCAAAATCATTTACGTGTATTTTCAAATCATTAAAAACATATGTTTCAAACCTTGTTTCCATATTATTTTTTATGTTGAATAATAATTCTTCACTAAATATTTCTTTGCATGATTTTTGAATTTCCAAATCATAAGTACTACTATAATTATCAATAATTTTATTTACAAAGTCTATATTTTTAGTGCTTTGAACTTTTTCTGAAATTAATGTATTCATTTCAGTTTCAACATAATTCTGAATTCCAACAGATACTCCCTTTGGCAAAATATCCTTAACTCTATTATTTTCAGAAAGTTTTCTTTCTGCAAACTGAACTAAAGTATCTTCAATGTCTTTAATTTTATCTACTAGATTAGGCACTATATTTAAAACATGATCTTTTTTAATAAATTCATTAAATTTACTATTTGTTATTGCTTTTGAAATTCTTTTTGCTAAATACGAATTATGCTTGCAATACTTTAAAATTTTCTCATAAATATACTTTGATAAATCTTGTTTTTTATCTCTAAGAAGATTTATTAAAATTTGATAATTATTATTTGTAACTAACATCATTAATACTGATTTCATATTATTATGTTTTACTTTAAAAACTTTATTAATTTCTTCTTTATTTAATAATTCATCATCTATTAACTTAGCCATTCCAATTGCAAATTCATTTTTATGTGCAGGGATATACCCTAATGCAAATTTCTTAAGAAATGGTATTTTAGAAACAATTTTATTTTCCTTATATGGATGGAATATCATCCATAAGGCTATTACATTTGTAATATATCCAATGAAGGCCATAACTGCGCATGAAATGGCCATATCTGATAGACTGCTAGCGAATCCAAAGTTTCCCAAGATAGTTGGATGTATTAATTCATATAACACTCCTACTATAACCCCGAGAAAAGCACCAAAAACAGATAACGGCTTAAGTTGCCCACCCATGAAATCTTGAACTATATTACAAATCTCATCTTCATCATATTTTTTTAAATTATTACTTGCAAATTTTTTAATATTTCCATTCAATAAATCAGGTAATTTATCCATTAGCATTGGATATCCTTTATTTATAAGAAGATTAGATAATGTCTTACTATCAAAATATGTATTAATAAGTTGTGTAATCTCATACTTTTTATATTTATCCACAGTTTCTTTATAAACTACCATAGACTTATCCACAATCAATTCACAAATATCCGCCTTATAATTTTTAAGTATACCTTCTAAATTTAAATTCTTAATATTTAAAGATAAAAAATCTGCTATTTGGGTTTTATATATAGGTGCATTCTTAACAAATGATTTATTAGTTAATTTTGCAAAATTATTAGAAAAATTAGAAACTTGATCTTGCGTAAACAAATCAGATAATTTTTCATTAAAAACTTCATTATTTTTTGAATTTATAAAATCTCTAGTTATGTCATTAATCTTTTCACTTAGCTTAGCTTTGTTTTTAAAGATATTTTCATATAACATTGGTTTAATCTTTTCATGAAACAATTTTACTAAATCAAATTTAAAGACATTATGTATCTTTTTTAAGAACTGAGATTTTATTATAGTACCCAAAAGTTTTTCCCCATGTACTCCAAATTCTTTAATAATAAGTTCTGCTAATTTTTCAGAATTAAATAAATTTTGATTTTCAAGTAATGCTACTATATCTTTTATTTTCTTTGATTTTAAATAATCAATAATAGAATTAGCCAATTTATTATATGACTCACCATCAAAACTATCATTAAGATAATTAATTATCTTATTAACAATATTATTTTTAGATGAAATATCTCCCATAAGCGCACTTCTAACTTTTGAAATTATAAGTTTTTTAATATTACCATCCACATCTTTAATTGCTTCATCAATAGCTGCTTCAATCATTTCATCAAGGGATTCTTTATTTCCTGAAATCCATTCTGAAATATATGGCATAACCTTTGGAATTACTGTTTCTATGAAATTAGTAAGTGATTTTTCCATTTCAGGTGGAAGAATTTCATAAACTGTAAAATCAATATCTTTTCCAATCAAGAAAATCTCATCCATAAGATTTTTTATTAATTCCTTACCTTTTTCCGAATTAATAAACTCATTAACTTTACCAAATAATTTTAAAGTAAATTCTTCTTCCTCAGAATTGGTAACAAACTGATTAATTTCATAGTCTCCAATTAAGCCTTGTAATTTAATAAGCGTTACATCTATATTTATTGCAGAAAAAATCTTATCAAAAAATAATTTACAGCCTTCTTCATCTTCTAAAATATCTTCTTTAATTATTTCTATAACACGCTTTGTAATATTTTGAGTAAAATTTCTTTGCACTTCTTTTGAAAAAATATCTGAAAGAGTTATATTAGAATTTTCCTTGTAAAAACTAGAAATAAATTCATTTAATGTATCACTATTTTCAAGCTCTTGAACTAGCAAATCATAACTCGAATCTACTATTTTTGAAATTTGATTTTCAGTTAGTACATCATCTAATTTAACATTAACAAAAATATTATCTAATAATTTAGGTAAATTTGTATTCAAATTTTTTCTTGCAAATTCTTCACTCTTAAGAATACTATTAGAAAAGTCTGTAACTTCGCATAATTTAGTATTGCCTAAGCTTTCATTTAATCCTGTTTGAAAAAAGGTTCCAGCAATTTGTTCAATATAATTATTTAAATCCTTCTTAGAAATTTCAGCCTTCAAAGTTTCAGCATTTATTATATCTCTTTCAACTAGTTCACTAATTTCTTCTATAAATTTTTCTTTCTTCTTTTTAATTACTCCACCTAATTTTAAAGGAGTATATTCCTTAAAAAGCATATTTACTGCATATTTATTAGTAATGTATCCGGCTACTCCGCCAGAGATACCTTGAAAAACCAATAAAAAAAGTGATTTCCACATAAATCTTTATCTCCTCATATATAATTCTTTTTCTAGGTAGTATATATTTATTCTCGTTTAAATGCAAGCGATTTTGTATGATGTTTAAAATATTTATAAATTATTTTATCTTCTTTATCCTTATTTATTTAATAATTTAAAGTAAAAAATAATAGAAGAGCTAGCTATCTAATTAAAGAACTACTATCCCTTCTATTTTGCTTATTTCTAAAATATAGATACCCAGCTTCTAAGTTATACTTATACCTGGTATTATATTAAACATTTACTATAATTTAGGAGTATATACAAACAGAGAAATTGGATACATGTTTGTAACCACAAGGGTCATAATATGAAAGCGGCATTAGAAAATAAGCTGTTGAAGCCACTTAATGGTTGGTTGTTCCATTTTTGCTTGTCCTGAGCTTGCCTCAGGAGCAAACAGAAATGGATGCAACCTACCATTTAGTAGCTTCCAGCGAAATTTTCTTAGTCCGCTGGATCAAACATGTATTCAATTTCGGCCAGTTATACGCATAACTACGATTTTTAACGTTTATTATCCTTAACTAGATTATAAACAATTAAAGCAGCTTCGGCATTGTTTAGATTATGAGTCCCATTGAAGTTCCCATTTCTGTCGCCCCGAATTATATTGAGAGCATAACACATTGCTGCATATCCTTTATATTGTTCTTGTACATTGTCTTTAAAAGGATTACTAAATATTTCAGGATGCGTTGCTATTTTATCATGACCTAAATATCTTATAATAAATTTTGCTGCATCTTGATTTGAAACAAATGAGCTTGAAGACTTTTCTTCCTTTTTAATTATTCCTTCTTTAAAAAGCATGTCGTAAAACTCATCGTCAGTATAATTATTTTTCATAGGTGAATATATATATTTCAGAAAATTAATTTGAGTAATATTCATATTAGGATTAAATTTATCTCCATCAATATAATATCCATTTTCCAAAAGTTCTTTTACTGTTTTTTCACACCAATGACCACTTATATCTGTATATTCTGGTAATTTATTCTCCTTATATACTTGTCCCATAAAGTCTAATCTTATGCCACTTATTGGATCAATAATGTAGTTTCTATCTAAATTTTTAAAATTATAAACTAATCCAACGTGATCTTTATCTAACATAACATATTGCAAGCCAAAGCTTTTTAATTGTTTAATTTTATTAAAAGCTGCTTCCTTAGTCATCGCTTGACTAATATCAGGGAAAGTCGCATTATCATACCAATTATTATCATATCCAATAACTTTACCATTAGTTTTATCAACTTCTATACGTAAAGAATTGTTAACAAATTCTATACCATTCACTTGACGTACAAAATTAAAATAAGAACTGCTTTCCTCTTCTTGTCCACTAATTTTTAAAACAGGTTCATTTTGTTCCTCATATTTTGTTTGCACAAACTTATTAGGTGTAACTTTTTTCAAAAAGTTCTCTGCAACATCTTTAGCCTCAAGCTTTGATATATTTTTATTTCCTTTAACCTTATTATCATAAAAATGTACAGATATCAATTCACCAGATTGCGCATTTACTTTACCATAACCACCTTCAAATCCAATTTGCCATACATATTTTTCACTAGACTCATTTTTATTTAAAGATGCATCGATAACCTTCATTTCAGCAGTAAGTATATCTGTTGATTCCTTAATAATACTTTCAGCCTTTTCTTTAGATATAAGTCCTGCAACATTATTAACAGCTTCTTGTTCTTCTTTACTTAATTCTGTCTTACTGCTAGCTGTTATAGATTCATCACCCTTGCTATTTGCCAAGTTCTTATTATAAATCTTATCTTCATTTAAAATAGTAATTACTTGTCCTGTTTTTCCATCAATAGCTTTATATTTATTATCATCTACTGAATATCCTGCAAATATCTTCATTTTCTTTTCCTTATAATCATAATAAGAATAATATTTTAAATTAACACCTAATTTATCTATATATGCTTTTTCTGATGCAGGTGCTTCTATTACATTATCTAAAGTTGGATATTCAAGTCTTTTAATCCCTGGATTTTCTCCATTGAAAGAAGTTATTTCACCACTGTATTTGTTTACACCTATATTAACAATAATAAAATTAACAGGAATTTCATTTACAAACTTTTGATAAGTAAAATTATACTCTTCATTTGAAGAAATATTAGAATTTCCATCAACTCTTTTCATTACCCCTTCAGATGTGGGAATTACTTTTTTCAAAAATTCTTCTGCTGAGATTTGTGCTGTATCTTTTGTAACTTGTGCTAATCCACTGTGATTTTCATCACCAGTATGTTTATTATAATCATATAAAAAACCATTTTCACCAATAGATGCGGATATAAATCCATTTTTACCTTCTTTTTCTGACCAGTTAAAGCTCCAAACCATAATTTTACCTTCACTTGTTTCACGTTCACTTGAGTAATGCGTAAAATCAGTATAACTATCTGGAACTGTTATCACTTTCTTTGTTGCTACAATTGCTTGTTCAAGCCCCTTACTATCTTCTTCTACTCCAAATGTAGGAATACACATAGTAGATACTAATAAACAAATACTTAGTATCCCACTAAAAATCCTTTTCTTTTTCATCAATTTACACCTTCCTTTCACTTCCATTTTATCTTATTTGCGTAATTTTAAATAGTGCAAATATTTAACCTTCCCTTCAATATAAATACAACTTATGAAGTCAAAATGTTGCATTATCCTAAAATAAAATTAGAATTAATACTTGCTAACAAACAAATATTAACTCTGCTTTAAGTATATAGAAAAACTTTATTTCAAGCTTCCTTTTACTATGCATTTTCATACTAACTTTAAGATTTAAATCATACAATTTTATTTATTTTTATCTATCTCTCGTATTTTCATATATTCCTCTAATGTTATATTTCCATAATACTTCAATGCTTTTAAAAGTTCATCCTCATGAATTATAAAAATGAGTTCCATATCATCATTAAGAACATAAAAACTATTAAATTTATTTTTATCAACCAACGTTAATACATTAACTAAACCTTTTTTATAATACACAGAAATAGATTTATTTTCCATGTATTTATGTTTTTTTAACTTTCGTACCTTCTTAATCATATCTCCCATTATTATATACATGGTTTTTTCTCTTTCTAAAATCGTTGTATATGTGATTAATATAACCGCAAGAAATAAACTTATGTTTACCTTATGTAATAAAAGCATTATACTAAATACTAAAAATAGTGCTCCAGAAATAATAAAACTAAAGATTTCTGTGATTTTTTTTGATTTTTTATATAGAAACTTTTTTGATAATAATATTTCACATACTCTTGATCCATCTAATGGATAAGCTGGAATCAAATTAAACATGCCTAAACATAAATTAATACTTATACTACTTTTAATAAATTCAAAGCTAAAATAATCATATAAAAAGCATGTAACCACAGCCATAAAAATATTAAATAACGGTCCAGCTAAATATAAAATTACTTTCCTATTTTCAGTCAATTCATCAATATCACTTAATTCAGCCTTAGCACCTAATATGCTAATATTAAAATTATTAAATTTGCACCCAAATCTACTTGCAACTATTATATGTGCAAACTCATGTAGTATTACCCATAGAAAACTAATAATAACATCACTTTTAAAATCTCCAAGCCACATCAATATTGACAATTCTACAATCAATACCATATACCACTTTTTCATTTCTAACCCCTATAATATTGCTAAATAAATAAAATTTGCAATGCACAAATAAAAATGGAAATTAAGAAACTATTAAATTATCATAAATATATCTTGATTAATAATTCTGATTTACTAAAATTAACCCTAATCTTATGAATTTCTATTGTTTTTTATATAGTCCATAAAATTTGATGCTTTTATCTTTAAATTTTCTATTTTCAAATCTTCCGTAGTAAAATTGCCTATACTTAAATCTTTTCCTGTTATATTTCCTATTTGAATTGTATTAAATGCATCTATATACTCATTATAAGTTAATTTTTGTTCTAATGTTTGTTTACATTTAATATGCATTTCATTAAATTGAGTTGATGGACTATATTTTAATGAAGCAAAAAATATCAATAACATTGTAGCTCCTGTTAATTCCTGTATTATTCTTTTAATCAAAGTATTTCTCATTGTATCATTATCCTTTAAATTAATCCCGTGTTTTGAACTAATAGAATTATCAGTTTTTTTACCTAAAGTAAAATATTTATTGTTATCTTTCTTTCCTTTTGCTGCATTATTTATGTTCTTATAATAATTTTCATAAGCCGATCTATAGCTACTCATAATACACTCCTTAAATTTATCATCATTAAATTATATTAAATAGAAAGGAAAATTATGAGAATAAATAGAAACAAAAATAGAATTGATAATTATGCAAAAAACTCTAAAACTTATGTCTTGCAGTTTTGATAGTCTTGCGGATAAATTATCAATCCTTTTTTTGATTATGCCTAATACATATAAATTTCTTAATATATTAAAAAAATATCTTTTTCCTTCTCATTCCTACATTTATCACGAGACCTACTGAAATTACGGTTGTAAGTAGTGAACTACCTCCACAACTTATAAGTGGTAATGTTATTCCTGTAATTGGCATCAATCCTATTGTCATACCTATATTTTGAAATATAGCAAACAAGAAATATGAAACTATTCCGACACATATAACTGAACCAAATATATCTTTTGAAGTTCGCGCTATTGAAATCATTTTATAAATTAAGAATCCATATAAAGTTAACAATACAATAGCCCCTAAAAAACCGTACTGATCTGCTATTGCAGCAAAAATAAAATCTGTTTGTGGTTCTGGCACATTTTGTGCTGAATAACTTGAACTTCCATCTATACTAAATGATGGTCTACTTCCAAGTATTCCTCCTGAACCTATTCCAATTAAAGATTGTTTTAATTGATAAGTATTCGCACTATCAACTTCAGGATTTAAAAATCCTGTGAATCTTTCTTTTTGATATAATTGTATAAATCCTGAATTCCAAACAATTATTATAGCAAGAACTAATGACATTAATCCTCCACCAATAATTCTAATATCTAATCCCATTGTATAGAAAATTCCAAGAACTATAAAAAAGCAAACCATACTCATTCCCATATCAGGTTGTCTAACAATAATAAGAACTGGTACCGCTGCATAAAAAACTAATATAAAAAAGTTCTTTACTTCATTTATTTTTCCTTCCATTTCATCTAGCCTTTTTGCAATCATTAATATTATCCCAAGCTTAGCAATCTCTGCTGGCTGAAATCCAAATCCTCCAACTCTAATCCATCCTCTTGCACCATTAACCACTACACCAATTCCCGGAACCATTGCTAATAAAAGAAGAATAACTGAACCCCAATAAAAAATAGGAACATAATTAAATATTGTTGTATAATCAACTGCCATAAAAATATACAATGCCAACATAGATAATGCAAACCAAATCACTTGGGATTTAACAAAAAACAAACCATATTGTGCTTTTGTACATAAATATACATTTAATATACCATACAAAATTAAAAGAATTAAAGAAATTAACAAAGTTTTATCAATTTCTTTAATTAATCTTACATCTAATTTAAATCGCTTAAACACTACTTCACCTCCTATTTAATTGTGCTTTTATATAACTTTCAATTACTTTTAATTATACATTATTATTACTTCATTCTCCATAATAATTATATTGATATGATAAAACATAATAATTTTGTAATAATTTATAGCTACTATCTATAGCCTTTTTTTATATATTATCTGGATTTTAAGTTCTTGGTTGTGCTTCTCACTCTTTTTATAGGTGCGTGTTTTTTTATATGTGTATATATTTCTCTAAAAAAATAAAAATATAAGAGATGCTTGTTTTAAAAAATTAATCTTTCTAATTTTTTAAAACAAATATCTCTTATATTTCACTTTATTATTAGCTAATCTCTTTTATGTGCATTAACCTTATATATTAAACAATCTTTATTTTATCGTCCTCTTATTCCTTTAATAGGAATATTAGCTATCAATGCAGAAGTATTTTCGCCTTCATCGTCATCACTTTTGTTTACTGATATTTCTACATCTTCTACTTGTATATCAATGTATTTAGAAATTACTTCCAATATTTCTTCTCTTATCTTCTCTATAACTTCCGGAGCAATATCTCCTCTGTCATGTATAAGAATCAATCTTAATCTATCTTTCGCAACTTCTTTAGGCGTTGGTTTATTACTTAAATTCTTAAAAAAACCCATCTCTCCGTCCTCCCTTAATTACGCTTAAATAACTTTTTTAAGGATCCAAAAAAACCTTGATTATCATCTATATTTAAATTCATAAAAGGAACTTCTTCTCCTATAATTCGTCTTGCAATATTTTTAAATGCTTGTCCTGCATAAGCATTTTCAACTAATACGATAGGTTCTCCTCTATTAGTTGAAACTGTTACATTCTTGTCATCTGGTACAACTCCTAATAATTCTATTGAAAGAGTTTCTATAATATCACTTACATCCAGCATATCTCCATTTTTAGTCATTTCGTAATTTAATCTGTTTATAATTACTGCATGATCTTCTAATCCCTTTGAATCAAGTTTTCCGATGACTCTATCTGCATCTCTAACAGATGTGATTTCAGGATTTACAACTATAATTGCTCTTTCTGCACCTATAACTGCATTTTCAAATCCTTGTTCAATACCTGCTGGTGAATCTATTAATACATAATCAAATTCTTCCTTTAATTCATTTACTATTTTAAGCATATCTTGTGCACTTATATCATCTTTATCTTTTGTTTGTGCAGTAGGTAATAAACATAAATTAGGAAATCTTTTATCTTTTATAAGCCCTTGCTTTAACCTACATCTTCCTTCTATAACATCTATTATTGTATATACTATTCTATTTTCTAATCCTAATAATACATCTAAATTTCTAAGTCCTGTATCACCATCTATAACAACTACTCTCTTACCAAGTGATGCTAATGCAGTTCCTATATTTGCTGTTGTTGTTGTTTTACCAACTCCACCTTTACCTGAAGTAATTACAATAGATACTCCCATTTACAAATCCCTCCAACACTCTAATATATATATTTCTTTGGTAAATACGGTTCAACTATTATTGCTCCGTCCTTAATTCTTGCAAGTTCAGGATAAGTTGGTTTTTCAACATCATCCGGAGACATTGCAAACACATTCGCAATTTTTAAAATTTCTGGTTGCAATAAAAATGCAACAATTACTGCTTTCGTATTTCCATTGGTTCCTGCACTTACTTTACCTTTTATAACTCCTAAAACAATTACATTTCCATCTGCATATATTTCTGCCCCACTATTTATATCACCAATTATAACTATGTTACCTTGGTAACTTATAGATTGTCCACCTCTAATTGTTTTTCTTATAAACTTAGTTTTCCCTTCGTATACACCCGAAAATACTCTAGTCTCTTTTTCCTGTACCTTTTCAACTTCTTTCTCTATATCTTCTAATACGATATCCTTTATTTGTATTTCAGTTAACAAAGCATTCTTAATAATTTCAAGTTCTTTCTTATTAATCAAATTTAAATCTAATTTTAGAATTAGCGTTGTTCCTTTATAAAAATGCTTTCCTTTAGAAAGTTTTTTTAATAACATTTTAAGCATATCTTCAAAACAAGCAAACTTATTCATATAAATAGTTGTATTTATTCCATCTCTATTCCCTTTTATTAAAATACCATCATTATTATACATTCATTTCCTCCAATGAATCTTACCCGTTAAAATAATATTTGTTTTGAAAATGTCAACCTATTTAAGATTATATCATTATAACAACTATTTTTGTATATATCTTTCAATATTTTCAATTAATTTTTATAAAAATACATATAACCTAAATTTCTATAATTTCATCTCATGTCCATTTGTTCTAATACTATCTTCCTTGTTTTAACATTTAAGAATAAGAAACTATACTTACTTATTATTTTTTTAATGTGCATTATATGACAACCTTAACATAATCTCTTATATTAATACTATCTTCTTTAACTTCACAATCAACTGCAAGTATATTAACACCATTTTTCTCAGCTTTTTTCAATGCTTCTGCAAATTCTTTATGCATTTCTACATTAGGTTCAAAATGTAATACATCCTTCATTTGTATTACAAATATTATATAAGCCTCATATCCATCTTTTATACAATCACAAAGTTCTTTAACATGCTTAACTCCTCTTTCTGTAGGTGCATCTGGAAACTTTACAATTCCTTCACTTTCTAATGTAACACCTTTTACTTCTATGAAAATCTTTCTGTTTTTTGTTTCAATATAAAAATCAAATCTAGAATTATTATATTTACTCTCTGGTTTTATCAAAGTGACGTCTGTAATCAGATTACCCTTTAATATCCACTCATGAATAACTTTATTAGTCACTTGTGAATCCATGTTAATCATTCTTTCTCCCTTTATAACACCTATAAGTGAAAATCTAGTTTTTCTCTTTGGATTATTATTTTCCTCCACAAATACTATTGCACCTGGAGTTAATAATTCTTTGCATCTTCCTGTATTCTTAACATGGCAAATTTCCATTTTACCATTAATCTCAACATGCGCAATAAATCTATTCGGTCTTGATATAAATTTTCCTTTTAAAATATTCTCATATTTCATTTGTACCTCCAATAATGCATATTCAAATAATATCACGTAAGTCTGCTAATATATTTTCTTTCATATGCGTAAATTAAATTTTTATATACTATCAATTATAGCTTATATTTTTAAATATTTTATCATAACAAAAAATATCCCAATAGGTATACAACCTTCATTACGGTATACCTATAGAGACATTTAGAATACTTCTTTATTGTTACTAATTCAATCTGTAGCACCCATTGTGTTGTTACCTACTTTTGTATTCTGTGTATTACTAATACTTACTTGTGAAGCACTTTAATTTTTATGATTTGGATTATCAACAACATACTTCTTAAAAGACTCTGATGTTGAAGCGTAATTTGAAGTCTTTAATAATTCATCCTTAAAATATGCTTCATAAACTGCCCTAACTGCTGATGCAATATTACCTCCATGTCCTCCATCAAATACTACTGCAACTACAGCTATTTGCGGATCATCTGCTGGAGCATAACCTACATATGTTGCATAAGGTTTTCTTCCATTTTCCCTTTGATCCTTTGCATAATCGGCTGTACCAGTTTTACCAGCTGTTTGTATTGGAAATCCAATAAATGCTGTTGCTGCTGTACCCTCTACACTATTGTTAACTTTTTTCATACCTTCTTTAACTGCATCTTGAGTACTCTTTGACATTGATACTGTATTTAATACTTCTGGTTTGAATTCTTGTACTATATTGCCATCATTATCAGTAATCTTGTCAACCAAATGAAGTTTATACCTTGTTCCACCATTAGCAAGGGTGGAAATATATGATGCTAACTGCATTGGAGTAAAGCTATCCATACCTTGACCTATTGATGCATTAACAATTTCACCTGGCGTTCTTATTTCTCCAGGTTTATCATTAATTGTAAATTGAGCTATAGCTTCCGCTATAGTTTTAGCTTGATTATTTAAATCAACTTTTTTTCCTGATTGTTCAATTTCTGCTATTCTGCTCTTATATTTTTCAGAATGTTCCATTATATTTATAACATCCTTCATAACATCCTTTGCAAATTCATCATGCTGGGTCAACATTATTTTTTCATCAGCAGTACCAACCTTTTTTAACTTTTCTATAACTTTATCCTTTATAGCTTGTTTTGAATTTTTAACTTGGTCATTATCATCATCCGAAAAACCATAATCAAATTTTATGAAAGTTTTTCCAGCATACTCTCCATTTTCTAATGCATCACGTAAGGTAAATTTAGCATATGTTATTTGACTTTCTTTCCACGATGCAAAGTTATATGTTTGCCCAAATTTTTCTCCTATTTCTATTCCTGTTGTCTCTTTTTGCTTGCTACTAGGATCATTAGGATCAACACCTAAACCAAATTGCCAAGCATATTTTGCAATAGAATCTAAAGCCTCAATTTTACTTTTTCCTTGCTCTAACCCTTGCATATACATTCTATATGCTGTTTCATAGAAGTAATAGTTAATTGATTGTCCTATAGCTGTAGTTAAATTTATTGGTCCCATTGCATCTTCTAGTCCTGATGGATTAAAACTTTTACCAAAAGTTTCTGGATGTATATTAAATTTACCTGTATCATTTATAATTGTATTAGGGCTTATTACACCAGATTCTAAACCTGCAACAGCTGTAACAGGCTTAAATGTAGACCCTGGTTGAATTAATGACGTAGTAGCATAATTATAAATTGATCTTGGATACAAATCATATTTATCTGTTCTATATCCATCACTTCCTATTGGAAATAGCTCATCAACATTTTTTCTTAAACCCATTTTTTGTATTAATTGTTTTCCAAATGTCTCGTAGTCAGGATTAAAATATTGTTTGTTCTCCTCTGATGTTAATTGTCCTGGAACTGCAAATACATTAGGATTAACATTAGGATAACTTACTAATGATAAAATTCTTCCTGTTTTAACCTCAACTGCAACTATCGCTCCTCTTGTTGCATTTGGAAATTTACTTCCATCATTCACATCATTATCTGGTACATTCTTTTGTAAATTCTCCATTGCATCAGTCAATCCTTTTTCTGCTGCATATTGAATATCACTGTCTATTGTAAGATGTACATCCTTTCCAGGATAAGATTGAAGGCTAAATAAGTCTTGAGTCTTTGTACCTTGTGAATTAACTTTAATGGTTGTTCCACCCTTTACTCCCTTTAATTGTTCTTCAAAAGCAGATTCTATACCAGACGTACCAATTAAGTCAGATGAAACATCATATCCCTTAAGTTCATATCCTTCCTTTTGAGTTTCATTAATTGAAGATACATAACCTAACACTGAAGATGCCAAATTATCAAATGGATAATATCTTATTGGTGCTAAGCTAACATCTATTCCTGATAAATCATATTTTTTTTGATACACTATAAAAGCTGTATCTCTTTTAATATTTCCTGCAATGGTTGCTACTTTATCTCCTTTAAAACTTTGCATTTTTATAGAGTCTTTTATAACCATAAATTTTCTAATGTCATTTAAAGTATATCCTGCATTTAAAATTATATTAGTCAATTCTTCATCTGTCATTTCAGAATATATATTGCTTTTAGCTTTTGTCTTATAGTCTGAATCTACAAGTTCAATTAAATTATAAGATCTAACTAGAGCATAAAATGAATCTTCTGGTGTCATCTTTAAAAGATCTTGATCTAATTGTGCATTTTGTTCATCGGATAATGCTTCAACATCTTTTAATTTTTTATTTTTATTTTTTAAAGTATCACTTATACCTCTATCTTTTTTAAATCTCAAATCTTCATGATTTTGAGATTCTTTATCATTACTTTTATATTCAAAATATATCCCATTATCACTATCTATTTTTAATGGTAATGTATCTTGAATAGTCTCTTTATTTTCGTCTAATATTTTAAAAAGTTCTTTCATTGTTGTATAAAATTGCTTATCTGAATTATCTGTTTTAGTATATGTAATTGTATATGTTTGTTTATTAGTTGCTAAAATATTTCCTTTTTGATCATATATCTTTCCTCGTGGAGCTTTATCTGCTACAAACCTTGTTGATGTAACATTTGCTCTTTCCTTATATTCTTCGTAACTAAATACTTGAACATACAATAATCTTAAAATAATGCTTCCAAATATAAGCCCCATAATAATGCACAAAACCGTATATCTGGAAGTTTTCTTTTTCTTTTTATCTGTTGGTTTATTTACTATCATTTAAACCTCCACCTTTGTTTTGAATATTCATCATCATAAACATTCATTACTAACTTATATACAAAGAACATTGCTACTCCATTATATGCGGCCATAATAATACTTTTTGAAAACTGTATGTCAATATTCAGCAAATAAAATATAAAATATACTCCTATATATTTTATCATTGTAATACAAAAAATTGAAACTACAGGTATTAATCTCTTATTTTTTACTATTCCTTCTCCAATAAAGCTTGCTAAAAGACATACTAATAAATTCAATAAAGAATTTACTCCGAATCCATGAAAAAAGAAAACATCTTGGAGTATTCCACTTACAACACCTATAAATGTAGCCTTTTCTTTTCCATTTATTATTGAATAAGCAATAGCAAATGTAAATAACAGACTAGGATATGCCCCTTTTATAGAAAAAAATGGGATCAATGAATTGTCTAATATAACTAAACCTATAGATACTAAAATAATAATTAATCTTTCCATCTACGAACCCCTAATTATATTTAATTTCTCTCGTATCCTTTGGAGAGACAATAAATAATTCTTCTAATTTATTAAAATCTACATATGGTTTTACAACTGCACTTTTCATTACTTTTACCTTATCTTCTTCAACTGAAGTTACTTCTCCAATTCTAATTTCCTTTGGGTAAAGCAGCCCTACTCCAGATGTCATAATTACATCGCCTTCTTTAATTTCCGAATCCATTGGAAGATCATACACTTTAGCTAAATTTTTATTTTGGCTATCGTTAAATCCCTTTATATATCCAGTATCTCTAGTGCTTTGAACCATAACACTCACTGCTATATTTTCATTAATTAAAGATTGAATTATACTCCAATTGCTTCCTACACTTGTTACTTGACCTACTAATCCTTGAGCTGATATAACAATCATACCTTTTTGAATATTATCATTTTTACCTTTATTAACTACATATCCATCTAGAAAATTTCCTCCACTATACTCTATAATGTCGCATGGTATATAATTATAATTGTTTCTTTCTTCTGTAAAGTTTAATACGCCTCTTAATCTATCATTTTCTTCTTTTAAATCTGAATAAGTTGCTAATTCATTTTCAAGCTCTTGGTTTTTATTGATTAATTCTTTATTTTGTTCTTTTACTTCTGAAAAATTCAAGAAAAAATCTAAAGTTTCTTTGACTTTATTAGTCCCTTTATACACAAGACTTTGTACAGGATTTAGAGCACTACCGGCACCACTTTCAATAATACTTTTATTTTCTTTCTTAACAGTATAGACTATTAACCCTAAAAAGGTAACTGACAGTACTATAATAGTCACTGCCAGTTTATTCCTAAGAAGCTTCATATATTACCCTCTTTGATCTCTACTAATTTTATCGAAATCTTCTAGTGCCTTTCCTGCTCCAAGTACTACACAATCAAGCGGTGCCTCCGCAATATGTACAGGCATATTTGTTTCTTTATTTATAAGTACATCTAGTCCTTTTAGATAAGCTCCACCACCAGC
Source organism: Clostridium gelidum (assembly GCF_019977655.1). Classification (NCBI taxonomy): domain Bacteria; kingdom Bacillati; phylum Bacillota; class Clostridia; order Eubacteriales; family Clostridiaceae; genus Clostridium; species Clostridium gelidum. The sequence goes on along the minus strand of NZ_AP024849.1, from coordinate 854,314 downwards.
AAGCATTATTCCTTTTTCTATAATATCTGCTGCAAGTTCAGGTGGTGTTTTTTCCAATGTGATTTTAATAGCCTCAACAATCGCATATACAGGCTCTCTTAATGCTTCCCTCACTTGAGTTTCTGAAATTTCGACAGTCTTTGGAAGACCTGAAATCAAATCTCTTCCTTTTATATCCATCACCATTTCTTCACCTTCGGTTCTATAAGCTGATCCAATTTCCATTTTAACTTGTTCTGCAGTTCTTTCTCCAACCATTAAGTTGAATTCTTTTTTTATATAAGATATTATTGATTGATCTAATTCATCGCCTGCTTTTCTAAGAGACATACTAGTTACTATTCCACCTAAAGAAATAACAGCTACTTCTGTAGTACCTCCACCAATATCCACTATCATACTTCCTGTAGGTTCACTTACTGGAAGCCCTGCTCCAATTGCTGCTGCCATTGGTTCTTCCATTAAAATTACATCTCTAGCTCCTGAAAGCTTTGTTGCTTCCTCAATAGCTCTCTTTTCAACTTCAGTAATACCTGATGGATAACATACTATTATTCTTGGGTTTTTAAATGCATTCTTAGTTGATACTTTTTCTATTAAGCTTCTCATCATTGTTGAAGCTATATCAAAATCTGCTATTACACCATCTCTAAGTGGTCTTATAGCTACTATATTTCCAGGTGTTCTACCTATCATAAGTTTTGCCTCTGATCCGACTGCTAATGTTCTTCTAGTTGTAGTATTAACCGCAACAACAGATGGCTCTCTTAAAACAATCCCTTTTCCTTTTACAAATACTAATGTGTTTGCAGTTCCTAAATCTATCCCCATATCTTTTCCCGATCCAAAAAATCCCATTTAATTTTTCCCCTTCCGATTCTATATTAGTCCTCTCTCTTTAAGGCTAACAAATTTATTATTTCCTATTATAATGTGGTCAACTAATTGAATTCCTATTATATTTCCACATTCTTTAATTCTGAGTGTAATATTTATATCTTCCTTACTAGGCGTTGGATCGCCCGATGGATGATTATGACATATAATTATAGATGAACTATTCTTATCTATTGCTTGCTTAAATATTTCTCGTGGATGAACTATAGATGTATTTAAGCTACCTTTGAAAACATCTTTTGTTGCAATAATAATATTTTTTGTACTTAACAATACGACCTTCAAAACTTCTTGAGTTAAATCATTCATTTCTCCCATAAGAAGGTCTGCTAAGTCTTTAGGTTTATTAATCTTAACATCTTTTTTCATTGCCTTTAATGTTCTAAATCTCCTAAAAAGCTCAGACAATGCTAAAATTTGAGATGCTTTTCCTTCTTTAATACCTTTTATAGATGTTATATCGTTAAAGCTTGCACTTAAAACTCCATCTAATCCTTCTAACTCTGATAGAAGTCTGCCACTCAGTTGAAGTACATTTTCTCCTTGAGTTCCAGTTCTGAGTATAATTGCTAACAACTCTGAATTGCTTAAACTATCAGCTCCATTAATCAATAATTTTTCTTTAGGTCTTTCATTTTGTGGTATATCCTTAATTTTAAGGCTATTTTCCATTAGCTTACTACCTCCACATATATGATAACCTCTCGTTCCCTCAAATTATTTTACTTCTTCTAGCATAAATTTTAATTTGTTTAACGAAAGTCCAACAACATTATAATAACATCCTTTTATTTCCTTAACAAATATTCCACCTATACCTTGAATCCCATAAGCTCCAGCTTTGTCTAATGGCTCACCAGTTTTTATGTATTCAATTATTTCATCATCACTTATTTCAGAAAAAGTAACTTCTGTAGCTAAGCTTTCTTGTTTAATTACATTTTTAGCTGTATTAATAACAACAATACCGGAATAAACTGAATGTTTTCTGCCTTGAAGTGATTTTAAAATTTTAAAAGCATCTTCTTTGTCCTTTGGTTTTCCAAGTATCTTATTATCTAATGTAACTATAGTATCTGCTGATATTATTATTGCATCATCATTTAGTTTATTTTTAATATCTAGCGCCTTACCTAAAGCTACATCTTTAACATATCTATCTACAGACCCTTCAAAGAGAACTTTACTTTCATCAAAATCGCTGACTATTATATCAAATTTTTCAATTAATCTACCTAAAAGTTCTTGCCTTCTCTCTGAAGCAGAAGCTAATATGATTTTCATATATTCACATCCTAAAATAAAGAATCTAACATATATTATTGACAAATAATCTATGTTATAGACATGTTAATTTTTTAACTAAGGCATATGACCGAATATGCCTACTCTTATCATTTTATTTTTAAAGGTATAGAAATGACAGGTATCCCTATAAACCATTTCTATACCTTATAGTTTATCATTTAAGATGTTCTTAAACAAGTCTGTTATATTAACTTATGGCTTTTTTTATACAAATGTAATTTTGTTGTAATAATTATTAGCTATTTTTTCACTATGCCTTAATTAATTTGTATAAATCTTGTATATTTGCATTACTATTGGCTTTATCTATTTCATCCGGCAAATTCTTTACGTAACTATTTAAATTATCTATTTTTTTAGATTTAGCACTACTGCCATCATTTATAATTTTATCAGCCCATTCCTTGAACTCTGAAGTTTTTATGCTTTTAACTGAAGCTTCGTGAAGCTTATTTGTAATTGTTAAAAATCCATCTATAATTTCTATAATTTTTTTATTTTCTTCATTATTGCTTGATATATTTAAATTAATTTTAGCAACATCAATATTATTTGCTTTAAATTCCTCCAACTTTTTCAAACCATCTTCTTCTTTATATATTCCAGCCAGCACTCTATATTTGCCATCTTCTTCTACTACAAATGGATTACAATATTTTGATATTGAATTTGATAATTCTTTTGCATTTTCTTCTTTAGCATAATATCCACATTGTAATGCCACAATTTTTTGAACTTCTCCCTGATGATTCCTCTCATTTGAATAGCTTGGATTATCCATATTATTATCCTTAATATATTTTCCATCAAAAATAAAATTACTAATATATAATCCGCCACCTATAGATATTCCAGTAATAATTGCAATACTACATAAAAATTTTACTTTTCCTGATTTCTTATATTCATATCTTGTGTACCTCATAGTATAACCCCCTTTTCATATATTATATTTATTCTATAAGTTACACATATATGAATTATGTTAGGCATATTCCCAAAAATAAAAAATACATCCTCCCATAATTAATAGAAGAATGTACATATATCTTTACATTTATTTGTAAAATTTCTTAATCAAAGATTCTTCTTGCAGTTGCATATTTTTCTGAATAGTATCCATCTGATAAAGAACTTACCATTACTGGTTTTCCTGTTCTTGGTGCATGAATAAACTCTCCATCTCCAATATAAATACCAACGTGACTTATTGAACCTTCTGTATTAAAAAATACTAAATCCCCCGCTTTTAAATCGCTTCTTTTTACTTTAGTTCCTTCTTCTACTTGAGTATATGTAGTACGAGATAAACCTATTCCAAATTTATTGTATACATATTGTGTTAATCCTGAACAATCAAAAGCATTTGGCCCTGTTGCTCCATAAACATACGGCTTTCCTAAAAATTTAGATGCATAATTAACAACTTCGTTCCCTTTACTAATAGCACCTCTTGAAGCTGTGCTACCACTATCTGATGCTATATCAGAAGGTGCTTTAATTACTTTAGTTGTTTTAAGTTCACTAGTTTTAAGTGTAATTCCTTTAGTAGATGTTAGTGTAGTATCGGCATTAGCATTTTGAGTATTAAGAAAGAATGCTCCCGAAAAAACAAAAGCAGCAATTATGCATTTTGTAAGCATATTATTTTTAATTTTCATCTTTATTTCCTCTCCACTATCTGATTATATATTAATTTAGAAAACATTTTCATTTCTATTTATATTGTCTTTTAATTTTCACACATTTATTAGTATATTGATAAATTAGCTATAGGTCAAACTCTTAACACGTATATATATTTATTTACAGCAAAATATCTCCATTTTCCTTAATATTTCTCTCCATAATGCTCATTTACTGTAAATTTATAATTTTCTGACTTTTCATTCTACATCTTACCATTGCTTATATTATTGTTTTTCTGCTATTTTTCTTAAAACATTACCTTGAAATCTACTTGTTTTCTATTGAAATACGGCAAAATTTAAACCTCAGTGTTACGTTAGTAGTAGCACTGAGGTTTTATTTATTAATTTGTTATTTCCTTAAGAACTTCTAATAAGTATGTAAAGCATCTACTGGTAGACGATATACTAATATGTTCATTTGGAGTATGTATATCGAACATGTCCGGTCCAAAACTAATCATATCTAAATCTCCTAGCTTTTCCGCAAGCAATCCACATTCTATACCAGCATGAATCGAAAAAATCTCGGGCTCTTTTCCATACATTTTAGAATATACTTTCTTACATAATTCTCTTATTTTTGAATCAGTTTTATATGGCCACGCTGGATATCCTTCACTAGTTTCAAATATTCCACACCATTTTCATTAGTTGTTACTACTCCAAGATTAATTGAACTTTCTGTTAATCCTTCTATTTCTGAGCTCACTGTATTTACTCCATTTGTGTACATATACAATAAATTAATTGCTTTAGCTGTAGTATCATCTGAAAATACCTTTTTTACACTATTTTCATATTCTAATAGGTATACTCTCAAATCTGGATCCTTTTTACTAAATTCTTTTTTTAGATTTTCACAGACTTTCATTTTTAAATCTAATAGTTTTTTCTCTCTTGCTGACTTAATTGATATAACTGCTGTAGCTTCTCTTGGAATTGCATTATTCTTTGCTCCACCATTTAATGAAACCAAATTTAATTGAATTTCCTTGGATATTTCTTTTAATAGTCTTCCCATTAATTTATTAGAATTTCCTCTTCCTAAATTAATATCCGTTCCTGAATGCCCTCCCTTTAATCCTTTGATTACAAGGGTATATTCTTTTGTCTTTTCCTTTTTGTCTATCCATTCAATAGGAATAGTAGATTTAGTTCTAATTCCTCCTGCGCAACTAACTAAAAGTTTTCCTTCTTCTTCAGAATCTATATTCAAAACAATTCTTCCATTAATATAATGAGGTTGAATTGCCATGGCTCCACTCATTCCTGCTTCTTCACCAGATGTTATTAACACTTCAAGAGCTGGATGCTCTATAGTATTATCTTCTAATATTGCCATTGCATAAGCAAGTGCAATCCCATCATCCGCTCCAAGAGTAGTTTTATCCGCATATATATAATCACCCTTAATAATTAATTCAATAGGGTCTTTTGTAAAATCATGTATTTTTTCACTATTTTTTTCGCATACCATATCCATATGACCTTGAATTATAATTACTGGAGCTTTTTCATAACCTTTTGATGCTATTTTTTTTATAATCACATTTAAAGCTCCATCTTGAATACATTCTAGTCCTAAATTTCTTCCAAAGTTAAGTAAATAGTCACTTATTTGCTTTTCGTTACCGGAGCCTCTTGGTATTTTACTTATTTCATTAAAATGATAAAAAATTCTTTCCTCTGTAATATTCTCTAAATTTTTCATACTTTACTCTTCCTTTCGCTAATTATGTGATAAAATATCAATATACATATCTTTTTCTTAGTTTATCATAAAATAGTGTTCTATTCTGTATATATTTTTATTATTTTATTATTTTATGGTTGATTATTTTACACACTATAAGTATAATGTATAAAATTTTAATGTGAGGTGTCTATATGCAAAAAACAAAAATGATTTTTACTATTGGTCCAGCAAGTGATAATGAAGAAACTCTAAGAAAGTTTATCCAAATCGGTATGAGTGCTGCAAGATTAAATTTTTCTCATGGTACACATGAATCACACAAAGAGAAAATTGAATTAATCCAACGTATAAGCAAAGATATGGATTCTGCAACAGCTATTGTCCTAGATATCAAAGGGCCTAAAATCAGAACTCATAATTTTATAAATGATGGAGTAACTCTTACTGAAGGCAATGATTTTGAATTTATTTGTGGAGAAGAAATTCTTGGAGATGAAAAAAGATGTTCAATTTCCTATGATATACTTTATCAAGATATAAAAGTTGGAGGAAAGATTCTTGTTGATGATGGTCTTTTAAAGTTCAAAGTTACTGGAGTTGAAGGTAAAACAATTCATACTAAAGTTGTAGTTGGTGGAGAAATTAAAAACCATAAAGGTGTTAATGTTCCTAATGTAGTTATTAAGTTACCATCAATCACAGAAAAAGATATTGAAGATATTAAATTCGGTTGTAAAATGGGCGTTGACTTTATAGCTGCTTCTTTTGTAAGAAAAGCTAGTGATGTTCTAGATGTTAAAAAGGTTTTAAAAGAAAATCATGGTGAACATATAAAGGTAATCGCTAAAATAGAAAATCAAGAAGGTGTAGATAATATAGATTCTATCATTGAAGCAACTGATGCTGTAATGGTTGCCAGAGGAGATATGGGTGTTGAAATTCCAATCCAAAGAGTACCTATAAATCAAAAAATGATAATTAAGAAATGTAATGAAGCAGGAAAAATTGTTATCACTGCAACTCAAATGCTTGATTCAATGATTAGAAATTCAATTCCAACTAGAGCTGAAGCAAGTGATATTTGTAATGCTATTTTTGATGGAACTGATGCAATCATGTTAAGTGGTGAAAGTGCATCTGGTTTATACCCTATAGAATCCGCAAAGATAATGGCTAAAATAGCTCAAGAAGCTGAAGAATATTTAGATTATGATAGTTTAACTGCAAGACTTAGAGAGCCATCTCTTAATGACTATGCCTCAGCAATAAGTTACTCTGCTTGTAGAACTGCAAATATTTTACATGCTAAGGCTATTGTTGCTGCAACAAAGAGTGGTGCTACAGCTAGAATACTTTCGAGATATAGATCAAAAGCTCCAATTATAGCAATAACTCCTTACGATCAAGTAAGAAGAACTTTAAGCTTAAATTTTGGAATTTGCCCTATGAAATGTGATACGTTTAATACAACAGATCAAATATTAATTGAAGCTAAAAACGTAGTATATAAATTAGGTATAGCTTTACCTGGAGATGACATAATAGTTGCTGCTGGAATGCCAACAACTCATACTGGTGGAACTAATATGTTAAAAATAGAAAAAATTTAATTCAGTTATCAATTAACAATTTAGGTACAATTTCCTTTGGAAATTGAATTAATAAAATAATAAAGACTCTGCTAATCAAATCTGTAATTTGATTAGCAGAGTCTTATTTATTCCAAAGTCCGTAGGACTTTGTTCCTTAATTGTTAACTGTTAATTGAACTTAAATCCTTTAAGTAAATCTCCTAAAGATGTTCCTTCTTCTTCCTCATTATCAACATAATTAACATACTCTTTGTTAGTTTCTGCAGCTTCTTTTATGCTTAAAGCTATTTTCTTTTCTTTTATGTTAATGTTCAATACTTTAACTTTAACTTTTTGATTAACTTCTAATACATCTGAAGGTTTTGTAATACGTTCATCTGCAATTTCTGAAATATGTACCAATCCTTCTACCCCTTGAAACAATTCAACAAATGCTCCAAATGCAGCAAGACGTACAATTTTACCTTCTACCAAATCGCCTTCTTTAATATCTTCACTATGAACTGTCCATGGTTCTTTAGTTACATCTTTTAGTATTAAAGATAATCTCTCTTTTTCTCTATCTACAGATCCTATAAATACTTCAACGCTGTCGCCTTCTTTAACTACATCCTCTGGACTATTTACTCTTTCCCATGATAAATCTGAAATATGAATTAAACCTTCCACTCCACCAATATCTACAAAGGCACCAAATTTAACTAACTTTTTAACAATACCACTTCTTTTTTCGCCTTCTATTAAACTATCCCATATAACTTTTTTGTTTTTGTTGTATTCTTCTTCTTCAATAACTCTTCTTGATCCTATAACCTTTTTATTTCTAAAATCTAATTCTGTAATTCTAATCTCTAGTTCTGTTCCTACTAAAGTACTAAGTTCAATTCTTTGTCTACTCACAAGTGAACCTGGAATAAATACTCTTACATTTCCATAATAAGCAATTACTCCACCTTTAGTTTCCTCCTTAACTTTTACAGTAATGTTTTTTTGCTCTTTAAAAGATTCCTTTATTTCTTCTTTTTCTTTTATTTCTAATACTCTTACTAATGAAAGTTCAACGTATCCTTCCCCATCGTTTGGAGATATAACATATACATCAATTTCATCACCTGTGCTAACTACGTCTCTCGGATCTTTTCCATCTACTGATAGTTCCTCTTTAGATATTAATCCATCAAAAGCATAGTTTATGTTAACTGAAGCTTCCTTATCATTTACATCAATAACTTTACCCTTTAAAATCTCTCCCCTATTTAATTTCTTTACATCATATTCGTTTAGTAATTCACCCATACTGCTCATTGTTTCTTCATTAGACATTAATAATCACTCCTTATAAAATTTACTCTATCTACAATATTAATCTAAGAAAACTGTTTATACAAGTATACTTAATGTACTATTAATATACTTATGATATAATTAATTGAAAACCTTTATCCAATAAATACACAAATATATTTTTATTGGAAATAATTATTCTTATATTGAAGTGAAAATATAATATATTTTCTAGAAACGGTATCTCATACCTCTTAATGCAATAGATATTACCACTATACATAAGATATATGAACCTATATCTATGATATTTACTTCTAATTATCTTTTTTAGTCTTTTTTCGTTGTTTTTCAATATTGTGTATAACAAATCTTTTTTATATAATAAATACATAGTCTTAAAGGGGTGATCACTATTAATAAGATTAATAAAAAATATGTTTTAACTCTACTTTTAACATTTATCTTTGCATTTTCAAGTTTGCCATTAGATGCATTGTATTATTCAGGTATAAGTCCATCTGATAGCACTATAGCTTTTGCTAAATCTAGTGGTAAGTCAAGCTTTAGCAGTAAATCTAGTACTAGCAGTTCAAAGCCAAAAAGTGGATTTAGTTCAGGCTCTGTTAGCAATTCATCGGGTAAATCTTCTACTAGCACTGATAATAGCTCAAAGAGTGCTGAGGGATTTAAATCAGGTGATTTTTCAAGTGGTAGTAGCGGTTCAAAAGCTAGTTCTGATTCAAGTACATCTACAAATAGTGATGGTGCTACTAGTACTAACAAAGATTCAACTAGTTCAAAAAGTGCTGAGGGATTTAAGAGTGGTTCATATTCTACAACTGATAAAAATAAAACTGACGATTCTTCAAGCTCTCCTAATACAAATGATAATAAAAAAAATAATACTCAGACCTATAGCAATGGATCAAATAGGAGTTCCACCTTTCTATTCTTTGGTGGTGGTGGTGGATTTTACAGACCATTTTATTTCGGCTCACCTTCTAGCTCAATAATTAATGCTTTAGTTTTAGCTGGAGTATTTCTATTAGCTTTTATATTAATAAAAAAATATTTAAATAATAAGAGAAAATAATAAAATTTGTGGAGGTATTAATATGGGAATTTTTACAAGAATGTCAAATATGATTAAAGGAAAGGTAAATAATACATTAGATGAAATGGAAAATCCAGTTGAATTATTAGATCAAAAAATAAGAGATATGGATGAACAATTTAATAAAGCTAAATTAAGTTCAGCTCAAATTTTAGGTAATGTTCATGAAATTGAAAAGAAGTTAACTCTTTCAAAAAGAGAATCTGAAGATTATGATCAAAAAGTAAAATTAGCTTTAAGTAAGGGAAATGAAGAACTAGCTAAAAGAGCTTTAGTTAAAAAAGTTGAAATTGATAAAAAGGTTGTTTCTTTGCAAGCAAGCTATGATAGTTCAAAAGTTCAAGCTGATACCTTAAAAGCAAATCTTCGTGCTTTAGAAGAAGAAATAACAAAAACTAGAAGTTATAGAGATGAAGCTGCTGCAAGATTTGCAAATGCTGAAGCTTCTCAAAAAGTTAATGAGGTTCTTGCTAATGTGCAAACTAAGAGTAACTCAATACAAATTGATAGTATAGAAAGAAAAATTCAAAGAAAAGAATCTCTTGCTCAAGGCTTGGGAGAATTAAGAGATTTAGATAATTTTGATAGTGAATTTGCAAAATTAGATGAAGTTGACTTAGACCTTGAACTCGCAAAATATAAGAATAGCTAGGTGATAATATGGATAATGATAAAGATATAGATTTTATAAATTCAGAAAGAAGATACTGGGGCAAGATTTATACTGATGTAGCTTATGCTATAAGTGAGATTTCTCCCTTTGTCTCTGAAAGAGATTTAAATATACGAAAATATTTTACTAAATCATCAGTACTTCAAGAATATACTAAACTTTTGGATTCTGCTGAAGCTGATTGTAAAAAGAAATCTTTATTTTCAATGTTTAAATCAAATCCGAGCATTACTCTTGTTCAAGGTTTCAAAGCTAAAAATATAGAAACCTTTAAACAGTTAGAAAAATGTTCTAATTGTGAATGCTTAAACTGTACTTTTGAATGTAATTTCAAAAAATGTTCAAGCTGTAGAAGTGGATCTAAAATTTGCTTTTGTGATAAAAAAAGGGTTAATGTAAGAAAATTTGATAATTTCACATTAGATCTTACTAACAATGATACTGGAAGAGCTTCAAAATATAAGGCTTTAGCAGTTGTTGAAGATTGTACCTTAGATAGGTTATACATTTTACTTGAAAACTTAACTAATTCAAGTGATAAATTAGTGTTATACTATTACCCAGGAATTAAGGAAGACTCCTATGGTGAAATAACCGATGGTGCTGAATTTGATTTCGTAATTGAAACTTATCAAAGTGCAGAATAATTAAATACTTAAATAAAATGATAATTATTAAATATAAAGAAAAGACCATGAAAATGAGAATTAAAAAACTCAATTTCATGGCTTTTATTTTATATAACATTCATAATTTTTTTGTTATATTATCCTTCATCATACATTGCAAACTGTTGTCTTTCTAAATCTTTTCTCTTTTCCATTTCTCTAAAACAATAATTTATTATATCACTTCTTTTTATTATCCCTATAAAGGTTCCATTATCATCAGTTACTGGAACAAAATTTTGACTTACAGCTAATGATATCAGACTTTCTATATTGGAAGTTATCGACACAGATTTGTGCGTTATTCTTTTTACTATGTCTTTAACTTTAATTGATTCAGTATTCTTAAAATTTAAATTCTGTGTATTTTTTAACTGCCATAATAAGTCTCCTTCAGTTAACGTTTCCACATATTTTCCTTCTCTATCTATAATTGGTATAGCGGTATAACCGTGATATTCCATTCTCTCCATAACTTGTCTCATTGTTGCATCTTCATCTTCACATACTACTTCGTTTTTAGGTGTAAGAAAAAAGGCTATATTCATAAATAAAATCCTTTCCTTATTATATTCATTTGATTTTTGTTTATAAGACTATTTTATCATATTTTACATTAAAATTCTTTATATAAATTAAATACTTATAGGTGAATTTATATTTAAATCCACCTTTAGGCACAATCAAAAAAATAACAAGTGCATGTGCCTTATTCATCCGAACTTTCCAATTTATAAACATAATTCATATATGCTTCATTTTTTATAATGCTATTAACTTCATTATATGCTTCTTCTCCTTTGAGTGTTTTTTTAACTAAAACTTCACATAAAACATTACTCTTACATTTAGAGCATACACCAACACCTGCAAATCTCCAATTCAAAAGTTTAATTGGTGTTTCTAATTCAACTTTCTTTCCGCACTTAGGGCACTTTAGCATCAATTTTTCCTCATCAATTTTAATATTTTCGAGATTTGAAACATGTAATGCTGGCATATTATATATATCATTAACTAAATAATTTTTAATAACTCTAGAATTGTATACTCTTCTAAATACCTCAACTGTATATATAGAATCATTTAATGCATCATGTAATTTTGTCTCATCTACCTTGATTTTAAGTTCATCTAATGCTGCTTTAAGTCCTAATGCTTTCTTATGGGCTAGCATTTTAGTTACATACTCTTGAATATCTAAATATTCATTAAGCCAACTTAAATCATTATAATTATAATGATTTGCATTTATAATTAATTCTACAACATCATCCTTTGCCCATGAGCAAAGAACATCTCCTTCTTCAAACATATCTTTAAGTTTGTTTATAGCTTCCTCAAAAGATACACCTTGTTCGTTTAATAGGTTTATATCTATTTTTGTAATTTCAGTTACTATAGGATTAATTACAGGAAATACTGTAGGTTTGACATATACTTTAAGTTCACTTATTGGTTTCATGTACTTATCTACCTTTACAGCTCCTATTTCTATAATCTCATTTTCTAAATTTATATTATCAAATTTCCCATGTTCTTCAAAAAAATCCTTGTAATAATTAGTTATATTTCTTAAATTGTTAAACTCCAAATCAATAATAATGTACCCCATTTTTATATCTATTCCTTTCTAATGTAGGCATATGTAAGAAAATATGCCCTAAATTTCTATTCCTGCAAGCTTCATTAAATGAATTGCATTTTGTGTTTCACTCTTTCCATTTCTTAATATATAATCAAATTTAATTTTATCATTTTCATAGAATTCTCTAAAATTATAATTTATTATGCTTTTGTTTTCTCGCTCTAAGTCACATAGTTCTAAATCATGTGTAGATACAAGCCCTACTCCTCCATATTGAATCAATTGCTTAATTAGCACTATAGCTCCTGTATGCCTATCCTTAGAATTAGTTCCTTTAAATATTTCATCTAAAAGGAAAAATATCTTTTCTCCTTTTTTAGATGCTTCAATCAATATTTTTATTCTTAAAATCTCTGCATAAAATGAAGAAATACTTTCCTCTAAATTATCTTTTGTTCTCATGCAAGTATATATATTCATAATTCCACATGAGAATTTATCAGCACATACTGGTGCTCCTATATAACTAAGAACTAGATTTACACCTAATGTTCTTAAGAATGTACTTTTCCCTGACATATTAGAACCTGTAATAAGTGATACCTTTTTTTCTCCTCTTAATGAAAATTTATTTCTAACTGATTTCTTTCCAAGTAGTGGATGACCTATATTAATACCTTCTATTTCATTCTCATTTAAAATAACTGGATAAGTCCAAGTTTCATTTTCAAAAGAAAGATTTGCTATGCTATTTAACGCATCTATCTCATGCATTACTTTAAGCCAATCTTCAAGTTTGTCACCATTTTTTTCTCTCCATTTTTCTAAACTTCTCATTAAAAATACATCCGAAAATAAAACTATATTAAGAATTAAATAAAATGCATTATATGAACTATTACCTGCCCAATCTAGTATATCAGAAAACTTTTTCATTTCATATTTGCAGCTTACCTTATTACTTTTTAATTTACTGATTAAAGTTTTTAAGTATAAAGATTCAAATTTTTCATCTTCAATCAAACATAAAATTTTGCTATATCCATAAACACTACTTTTTATAGAGTCAAACAATTCAATTTCCTTTGCCATACTCTTAGCTAATATCTTAACAACCAAAAAATTAACCATAAGATCTAAAATAATAAATGATAATGGTACTATTCCTTTAATTGCTAAGTATATTGAAAAAATGGTTGCTAACATAAAAGTACAAGCAATTGCTAATCTTAAAGGACTTGAAGATTCTTTTCCCTCACTCCACTTAATTAGAGAATCTAAATGTATATCTTGTGATTTCTTTAAGTTACCTTCAACAATTATTTTTTGTCTCCATACAGCTTTTTCGCCCAGTTCCCTTATAGCTTCTTGTCTTTCTTTTATTTCATTACTCACTAATACCTTTTCTCGTTTTAATAATTTTACTAATTCCTCTCTTCCACCTTTAGTAACGGTAGAATTAATGTATTGAAAAATTGAATTATTACCAAACACATCTAAATCATTTATAAAAGAATGCTCATCATCTAAATATTCTGATCCATTGTCTTTAAATTTTTTAAATTCTCCGCCCAGCCTTTTAAGTCCCTTTTCATTAATATTTATTAGCAAATCAATTCTTTTTTTATATTCAAATATATTGTTATGATAAAACATTAAAATCAAAAAGAATCCTGTAATCACTATAGTTACAACTACAATCATCATTATTTTATTTTGTTTATATAAAAAGTAATCAACTAAAGCACAAAGTAATACTACAACTAATCTACTCCATCCAATAACATTTACTTTGCTACTTAAAGCATTACTTTCTTTACTATTCTTTTCTATATTATTTTTATAAAATTCTTCTGCTAAACTCATACTTCCTCCTTATATAATTTCATTTTCACTCTTACTATTCTATTGTACGTTATTAGTAGAATGTGTCAATTATTTACCTTATAATTTTTTGATTATTAATTTTACCTTATAATAAAATAAAAACAAATTAAGACATCTTATATTTTCTGTAAGATATTTTAATCTGCTTTTATTTTTCATAACCACAATACAAGTTTTACTTATACGTACTATTAAATTCTATGCCCACCATAGTTAACCATATATACAAACAGAGAAATTGGATACATGTTTGTGCAAGCGGCATTAGAAAATAAGCTGTTGAAGCCACTTAATGGTTGGTTGTTCCATTTTTGCTTGTCCTGAGCTTGCCTCAGGAGCAAGCAGAAATGGATGCAACCTGACATTTAGTGGATTCCAGCGAAATTTTCTTAGTCCGCTGGAATAAACATGTATTCAATTTCGGCTAATTATACGCATAAGTACGATTTTCACGGTGGATATCTATAACCGAACTAATTCTATTATTTTTTATTTTTAACAAGTGTTTCTCCCCTATTTGTTTTTCCTGACAATATTTCAAATTTGTTTAAAGATGATATAAAAGAAGATAGTTTTGAATATCCATAGTTCCTTGTATCAAAATCTGGATAACGCATATTAAGTTTATTCCCAACCTCGCCCAAATTTGCCCATCCCTCTTCATCAGAACTCTCTGTGATTATGTTCTTTATAGATTTTATTAACTCTCCTAAATTTGCTAAACCTTCTTTTGGTGTATGCTGCTTTTCTAACACTCCATCAATATTACTAATATCGGTAATAGTTCCAGCTAAAACTTCAAGATATTTAAACTTTTCACAAGCTGATATGAAAGGTGTAGGTGTTTTCTTTTCTCCCATACCAACAACATACATCCCAGCTTCTCGGAGCCTAGCAGCCAGTCTTGTAAAATCACTATCACTTGAAATAATACAAAATCCATCTACATTTTTTGAATAAAGTATATCCATTGCATCAATTATTAATGCTGAATCTGTTGAATTTTTACCCGTTGTATAATTATATTGTTGAATTGGAGTAATAGAATAATTAAGAAGCACACTCTTCCATGAAGCAAGTTGTGGCTTTGTCCAATCTCCATAAATCCTTTTATACGTTGGTGTCCCATGATTGGAAAGTTCATCAAATATAAATTTTATATATTTATCTGATACATTATCTGCATCAATTAAAACTGCAATCTTTTTATCATTTTCCATTTAGCATCCCCCTTGTTTAAATAATTTAGTATTTTATTCATTATTTTTGTGATTTTTCTTCTATATAAATATCTAAAGCTTTAATTCCTCTTTTAGCAAGTTTTACAAAAAGAATAAATCCATATATACTAGCCCCTAATACTGGCACATATATCACTAAAAATGGAATTAACATTACTACTGCGTTCATCTTATATTATCCCCCTACCTAAATAATTTTAATCTTATGAATATTGTATCACTTTTCTGGTTAAACTTTGTAATTATTCTACTATTTTTTAAGTGCACCTAATATCACCATAATTTGTCTTCTTTATATTCTTTAGTTTCAATTATTTTTTCTTTATCAATAAAATCATTTATAAATGAAATTATGTCTCTTTTATCTTTTTCTTTAATCTTATATTCATGATCTTTAGTATCAAATGATTTTTCTAACTGTATATCTAAAAGAAACTTTCCCTTTTGATATTCTATAAAATTCAACTTTTCAATTTTACTATATGGGATAACCTTCTTATTAAATACAAATGAATCAATAAAAATTCCATTTTCAAGAAAATAAATTTTATAATTTTTTATATACTCTATTGCTAAATTAATTATAAAAAAAATAATAAAAAGTATAAAAATATTTCTATCTTTCTCTACATCTGTTGTATTTAAATTTAATATTAGCAATAATATAAAAATTATATTTTCTATATATCTATAATACGAAACTTTTATTGATAACTTTTTTTCTTTACAATAGTACCCTTTCTTCAATGAAATAATATCACTCACTAAAACAAATAATATAGTAATAATAAACAAAGGATACAGTATATATATAACCCAACTAAATTTATATGATAGTGCCCCTATTCCCCAAATAAGAACTATTACTACCCAGCCTAAAATCTTTTCATTAAATTTCATTAATTTTTCTCCCCCCACAATAGAATACGTTTTTTTAATATAATTAATCTTTATATTCTTTAGTCGTTTTTATATTGTATTCAGGTCTAATTCCTTTTACAAAAGATATTACTTTTTCTTTTTCTTCTTTATTCATTCTATAATTTATTCTTTTTGATTTAAGAGGCTTTATTTCTAACCAAAATTTATTTTTAGAATACTCTTCAAAATGAAATTCCTCAATGTTATCATAAGATATTAGTTTTAAGTCACTAATTAATTTACCAACTGGGAGCGAAATACCTTCCTCGTAGTTTTGAAAATATTATATCATTTTCAAGTTAATATTTGTTATTATATTTATATTATTACATTTAAGTTTAATTATATAGACAAAATTTTTCTTCTATATATTCTTTAGTAACAGATGTTTTATATCTGTTACTAAAAATTATTTATTAAATTTATTTTTATTTACAAAATGTATTGACTTAGAGTTGACTCGAAGATGTAAGATATATATAACAAAAATATATTCTTGGAGGTTTAAAAATGAACAATTTTATTTTTCAAAATAGTACAAAATTAATATTCGGTAAGAACACAGAAGATTCAGTTGGAAGCGAAATTAAAAATTATAGCAACAAAATATTACTTCACTATGGTGGTGGTTCAATAATTAAAACTGGTTTATATAATAAAATTACAAAATCACTTAAAGATTCGGGTGTTGAATTTATTGAGCTCTCCGGAGTTAAACCTAATCCTAGAGTTTCTTTGGTGAGAGAAGGAATTGATATTTGCAGAAAAGAAAATATTGATTTCATTTTAGCTGTTGGTGGTGGTAGTGTTATAGATTCTTCTAAAGCAATAGCTGCTGGAGTAAATTATGCTGGTGATGTTTGGGACTTATATACAGGAACCCCTATAAATCATGAATGTCTAAAATTAGCTACTGTACTAACAATTCCTGCTGCTGGTAGTGAAACAAGTAGTGGTTCTGTTATTACTAATGAAGACGGCTTATATAAGAGAGCATTAGGTTATCCTACTTTAAGACCTCAATTTTCAATATTAAATCCAGAATTAACATTTACATTACCTAAATACCAAACTTCTTGTGGCGTTGCTGATATGTTAGCTCATGTTATGGAGAGATATTTCACAAATCAAACTAATGTTGATTTAACAGATAGATTATGTGAAGCTACAATGAAAACAATAATTGATAATGGTCTACGTCTTATGAAAAATCCAAATGACTATGATGCAAGAGCTGAAATAATGCTTGCTGGTACAGTTGCTCATAATGATTCATTAAATATGGGTAGAGATGGAGATTGGGCTAGTCATGATATTGAACATGAACTTAGTGGTATATATGATATAGCTCATGGTGCTGGACTTTCAATAATATTCCCGGCTTGGATGAAGTATGTCTATAAAAACAACATAAATAGATTTGCTCAATTTGGTAATAGAGTATTTAATCTAGATATAAACTTAAATAATCCAGAAGAAACTGCTTTACATGCAATAGAAAAATTAGAAGAATTCTTTAAAGCCATGGAATTACCAATACGTTTTAAAGACGCTAAATTACCAGAAGATAGAATAGATGAAATGTCAAAAAAATTAGTTCATCATAAAGATCATGTTGGAGGCTTCCTTCCAATAAGAGAAAAAGATGCTCTAAAAATACTAAAATTAGCTTTATAGAAATCTATTCTGTTTGATTACCCTCATATACTGTTTTTAATTCCATACAGGGTGTTTTAAAGAAATGTTGTTATGAGTTCGTACACTCTCATAACAACATTTTCTTTTTAATATATACTAATTCATTTAGAACTTGCTATATAATACAAGTTCTAAATATATTAACAACATTTATTTAAAACACTCACTATGAAAATAGACATTGATAGTCAATAAGGCACATGAAAATAAATAACAAGTCCAAAGTTGCCACGAATATTTTTCATCAGGCAAGGAGACGAATTGCCCTCATAGTGGGCCTATTAGGTCAATTTGCCGACGCAGCATGATGGAAAATAGACTGGCAAATGGACTTGTTATTTTTTTGATTGTGCCTAATGTAATATCAATATTTTATTGCTTAATTATCTTTACAATCTCATACCACATAACCGCAATTATTGAAATTCCAATAGCTATGAGTAATTGATTAAAGGATAGTGCTGTTAATTTTAAGAAGCTTGATATAGGAGTATACACTATTAAAAGTATTCCAAGTATAGTTCCTATATTCACCATCCACATTACACGATCTTTTATATTTATCATAAATGATTTATAAGCCAAATCAGTATCTGAGCTGTTAACTTGTACAAGTATTATGTTGGAGATAAAAATTATTACGAGTCCCATGCTGCGAGCTACTGTGGCATTATTTATATTATTATCTAAATATAAATAATAAGTTCCAAAAGAAGCTATAAAAATAATAATCCCTTGAATTATACTTTTCATAAGACTCTTTGATGTTATTATATTTTCCTTTGAATTGCGTGGTTTGCGTTTCATAATATCTCTTTCAGCTGCTTGGCGTTCTAGCACAATAGAGCATGTTGGATCTATTATTAATTCTAAAAGAACAACATGAACTGGTAATAGCAATAAAGCTCCTGCATTTATTCCTAGAAGTGGTGCAAGTAATGAAGCAAATGCTATAGGAATATGAATTGTAAAAACATATCCAACAGCTTTTCTAATGTTATCATATATTCGCCTTCCATCCTTAACTGTATCTATTATAGTTGAAAAATTATCATCTAATAAAATTAAATCTGCTGCTTCTCTAGAAACTTCTGACCCTCTTTTGCCCATGGCTATACCAATGTCTGCAAATTTAAGTGCTGGAGCATCATTAACTCCATCTCCAGTCATAGCAACTATTTCACCATTCTCTTTAAATGCTTTAACAATACGCATTTTATGCTCTGGTACAACTCTTGAAAACACGCTAACATCTTTAACTTTTTCTCTTAATTCTTCATCATTCATTAAATTAAGTTCATCGCCAGTTATAATTTTATTACTATGAATCATCCCTATTTGCTTTGCAATTGAACTTGCTGTTATTCCATTGTCGCCTGTGATCATAACTACTCTTATACCAGCTTTTATACAATTCTTAATGTCATCTTTTATGGATTCTCTTGGTGGATCTGCAAGACCTATTAATCCACATAGTGTTAAATTACACTGTAAAAGTGACTCTGGTACTTCATCGTTATTCTTTACTTTCATAATTCCTACAGCTATTACACGTAACCCTTTTGATGACATTTTTAATATCTTTGCTTCTACTTCTATACGCTGCTGAGTATTCAATTTACAAATAGTCAATATTTTTTCTGCTGAGCCTTTTGAGGCAATAGTAATTTCTCCATCTTTTTCCCAGACATGTCCCATCATTTTTGTTTCATTGGTAAAAGGATATTCTGTTAATAGATTGCCACTAAACAAATAATCTCTTGTAATACTTAAACATTCACAATAACTGAGCATTGCTTTTTCCATAGGATCATATGCTTCTGTTTCACAAGCCATGCCCATAATTTTGCAGAGTTCATTTTTATTATCATTTAAGGCCCAATTATCTTGTACTGTCATCTTATTCATAGTTATTGTTCCAGTCTTGTCCACGCAAAGTACTGAAACTGCCCCCAAGGTTTCAACTGATGGAAGCTTACGAACAAGGGATTGTTTTTTAGCTAACCTCCAAGCTCCCATTGATAAAAACACAGTAAGAATAACAGGAAACTCCTCAGGTATCATTGCCATGGCAAGAGTTATTCCTGAAAGTATACTTTCAATAATTCTGTCTTTTAAAATATGCCCCGATAAATTTAGGTAAGTTACAATAGAAACTAATGCAAAAAGTACTGCTGCAATTCCTGCACATAGTTTAACTAACTTTCCTGTTTGCTTTTGAAGTAGTGTCTTACTCTCTTTAGTAGATACAATATTCACTCCAATTTTTCCGTATTCAGTCATAGATCCTATTTTATCAATTACTACTGTAGCATTACCTTGTACTACCAATGTTCCTGCATAGCAATAATCCCTTTTCCAATAATCCTTATTATTTTCAATATCTTTATCCTTTTTATCTATTGAAGTTTTCCATGTTCCTTCTGATTCTCCAGTAAGAGAAGATTCATCAACACATAAATCATTGCAGCTAATAATCTTACCATCCGCTGGAATCTTTACACCTTCTGAAATTAGCATTAAATCCCCTGGAACTAAATTTTCACTATTAATTAAAATTTCTTTTCCATCTCGCACTACAGTTATATGAGGTGCTGATAAATCCTTCAGTGCTTTTAACGTCTTATCTGTTTTCCATTCTTGCACCACATCAATACTAATTATACCGAGAACAAATACAAGCATAATGGCACCATCTTGTGGTTCTCCTAATATAAAGTATATAATGGATGCTACTAGTAATAATAAAAACATAGGCTCTGCAAGAACTTCTAATATTTTTCTAAATAAACTCTCCTTTTTTTCAATTATTAATTGATTTTTTCCAAACCTTTCTTGTGCATCTCTTACTTGATAACTAGTCAAACCTTTCATTATTTCGTTTTTTTCTTGTTCTGTCATAATAAGATACCTCCATTAATTTTATCCTTGAATTTTCTTCAAGAAGCTATATTTTGATATCTCTATGGCATTGCATTTTCATCTTTCTAAGGCACGTGAAAGAAAATAACACGTCAATATCTCAAAATAGACTATTATGCTGACTTATTATTTAATTTAATATGCCTAATATCATTTAAAGATGATTCAACTATATTTAATGTTCTAGGATACATAAAAATACCCGTAGAACATTTTACTGTCCCACAGGTATTATAATAATCCTGTTGCCATATTTGGCCCGGCACCACGAATTAAAGCATATAAAAGAAACTAACATTTAAATATGCTTAAATAAATTCATCGCCTGATCAGTTTGTACTGTAGATTTGTATGCAGCGCAAAGAGATTTTCATATACTTTATTATATTCAAACTTTTTATATAGTTTCCTATCTTTTATTTTCTGTATTTAATTATTCATTTAGTGAGTTTAAAACACCCCATCATTGAATTTAATGTATATGCTTATGCTGTTAATTCTTCACTTGCTACTGCACTTTCCTCAGCAGTTGCTGAATTTGATTGAACTGACTAATCATAAATCCACCTATCAAATTCAATTGACAATTTTAGAACAAGCTCAAAAATTGTCAATTGTTAAATTAGTACTTTCCAAACTCTCTATCACTTAAAGATATTTTAGGATTGATTGATGTTGCTACTTCTCTATTAGTCATATTACTCTCTGAATTATAAACATGTCTGTTGTTATAGGTATGATTTGATAAACCATTTTTCATATTACTGTTTTTAAGTTTAAAACTAGTAACCATATCTTTAAGTAGTTCTGCTTGACTTGAAAGTT
This sequence comes from Clostridium gelidum, assembly GCF_019977655.1. Taxonomy (NCBI): domain Bacteria; kingdom Bacillati; phylum Bacillota; class Clostridia; order Eubacteriales; family Clostridiaceae; genus Clostridium; species Clostridium gelidum. Next base: position 832,306 of record NZ_AP024849.1, on the reverse strand, counting down.
CTTCACTAGCTGCTGCACTTTGTTCAGCAGTTGATGAATTTGACTGAATAACCTGTGATACCTGTTCAATTCCTAAATTTATTTGAGAAATACTAGAAGCCTGCTCATTTGATAATGCTGCTATTTCTGCTACAATGGTAGTTACTTTTGATACTCCTCCTACTATTTCATCTAAAGCTTTTGCCGTTTGATTTGTTATTTCAGTTCCTTTTTCTATTTTCTTTATGGAACCTTCTATAAGATCTGTTGTTTCTTTAGCTGCATTTGCACTTCTTGCTGCTAGGTTTCTTACCTCCTCAGCAACTACTGCAAAGCCCTTACCATGTTGACCTGCTCTTGCAGCTTCTACTGCTGCATTAAGTGCAAGTATATTTGTTTGAAATGCAATTTCATCTATAACTTTAATTATTTTTGAAATATTAGCAGAAGATTCATTTATATTACTCATAGATTTGAGCATTTCACCCATATGTCTATTACCTTCTTCAGCATTTTCCTTTACCTTAATAGTAAGCTCTTTAGCTTGATTTGCATTATTAGCATTTTCTTTAGTTTGTCCTGCAACATCAGTCATAGAAGCATTCAATTCTTCTATAGCACTTGCTTGTTGTGTAGCCCCTTGAGATAATGCTTGGCTAGCATCTGAAACTTGGTTTGATCCTGTAAAAACTTGCTCAGAAGCAGTGTTTAACTCACTAAGAATAGAATTCAAAGAATCTACTGTGATGTTAACAGATTTTGCTAGCTTGCCAAATTCTCCTTTATAATTTTCATTAACTGAAATTTGTAAATTTCCTTCTGCCATTTCACGCATTCCATTAATTACTTCTTTTATTGGTTTTACCATAGCTTCCATTAATTCATTTATTCCATGTACTATCTTTTTAAAATCCCCACTATGTCTTGCTTCATCTGTTCTCGCATCTAAATTTCCTTCTGTAGCTTCATTTGATACCATATTTGCATCTGTTACAAGATTATCTACTGCACTCTTAACATCTTTTAAGCTATTCGATATTCCTTCAAACTGTTCATTAACTTCATCAGTAAATTTATCTGCTTTTTTAATCTCAAGATCAAAGTTAGTATTACCATTTGATAGTAACTTCAAGTTTCCTTCAAGTCTCTTAACTTCGATTCTTGTATACTCACTTACTCTAATAATAGGTGTTAAGTCTGTTATAACTTCAACATATCCAATATTTTCTCCTTTTTTATTTTTTAAATATGATGTATCTTGTTTATTATTCATATCACACCAGTCAAATAAACTTTCTGATTTACCCTTATGAAGCTGCTTTATACCACATTTCTCAGTATTGCATATATTAGCACCTGCATGACTACATGCTAGTCCATAACCTGATTTACGATCTCTAATAGCACCTTGGTTAATCATTAGATTTTCAAATGACTTATTCATGTATGTCCAATTCATATCATTATCAGTAACATGAATTGGAGAAGGGATAGCATCTATAATAGCCTCATACCAAACAACTTTGTCTACCATAGTATTTAAAGTACCATTTACTCCATTTATAACTTTTTTGAAATCCCCCTCATGCTTTGCTATATCAGCCCTTATATCAAATTTCCCATCTATAGCTGCCGTTGATAGCATGTTTACATCCATTACTAAGGATCTTATATTTTCTACCATTTTCTTTAAGGCCGGAGCTAATTCATCTTTTTCGTCTTTTAAAAGTACGTCCATACTCACATCGCCTTTAGATATATTATTCATAACTTGAATCACGTTAGATTTTAATTCATCTGCAAAAAAGTCCATTGCTTTAGCTATTTGTCCCACTTCATCATCTGTATCTATATTTAATCTTTCGCTAAAATGACCTTTACTCATTTCCTCAATCATATGTACTACCTTCTTTAAAGGCTTGGTAATTAAACTAGCAATGCTTATTCCAATTATTATTGCTATACCCATAGTAATAATAATTATTATAGTTGTTATTGTAATTGTGGTATTGGCATTTTTAGTATTTAAATCTGCTTTTGTTTTTGCATCATTAGTCTTCATTACTACTATTTTTTCTATAGCATCTTGCTCTAATTTTAATGCTTTACCTGCTTCACCATTTTCATCAAGCATTGCAAAAGCTTCTTCATCTTTATTTTCTTTTGCAAGAGCTATTACTTTATCAAGTTTTGGCATATAGTCAATTCTTGCAGCTTTAAAAATATCAAACTGCTTTCTCATATTTTCTGAAATAATAGTTTTATTAAACTCATCTGATAATTTAGTAATATTTTCGTTTCTCTCCTTAATGTTTTGTATATTAGCTTCAATATCATTAGATGATTGTGTAATTATCATATCCCTTGTATTCACTCTTATTCTTTGAAATTCTGTTGATATTTCTGCCATTTGTGATATAGGTATTGTCATATGTTCATATAATTCTGTATCTGATTCATCTGCAGATTTTATATTTGCAATTGCATACACGCCCATTATTCCTGTAATTAATGATATTAATACAAAGCTCAATATTAATTTTTTATTAATTTTTAAGTTAAGAAACCAATTCATTTTTTACCTCCTTAGTTTTTGAAACATAATTTTTTAATTATTGTTTATTTTGTAATTCTTCTATTTCATCTTCTTCTAAAAGTTTTTGACAATCTATAAGAAGCCTTACACCATTTAAAACTTCCCCAATTCCCTTTATATATTTATTAGCAGTGTCTCTATTACAACTGGTCTTTGGTTGTGGTGAAATACTACTTTCCTGAATACTTGCCACCTCTACAACTGTATCTATTATTAAGCCAATACATATACTTCCTATTTCAACTACTATAATGCATGTTCTATCATCATATTCTTTTTCTACTTTTTTAAATTTTAGTCTAACATCCATTACTGGTATTATCTTTCCTCTAAGATTTATAACCCCCTTAATGTAAGTAGGTAATTCTGGTACTTCAGTTATTGGCTCAATCCCTATAATTTCTATTACATATTCAATATCAATACCATAATATTCCTTGCCAATTGAAAATATGAGGTATTTATCTTTTTGGGTGTCCTCTTCATTTTCAATTAATTCTTGTAAAAACTCTGCCATTTTTTTAATCACCTCTTTAATTTTATACCCACAAGGGGCACAAGATGCACCACTTACTCTTAATGGTCACCATTTAAGTTAACAATCTCTGATATATCAAGTATTAAGCTTATAGTCGCATCTCCAAGTAATGAACAACCAATTACACCCTCTACCTTTTTAATATATTCTGGAAGCGCTTTAATCACTACTTGTTGCTCTCCAACAAGCTTATCTGCAAAAATGCATTTAGTTTTGCCTTGATCCTCAACCATAATTACAATTCCATCTTCAATACTTACTATCTCTGTTTTTATATTATAGAGTTCGTGAAGCTTTAGAATAGAATAACATTCACCTCTTATAAGTATCATATCTTTGTTATCAAGATCTTTAATAATATCTTCTTTTTTAATTATGAAAGATTGCCTAATAGATGTAACTGGAATTGTAAATGTTGATTTTCCAACTTTTATTGTCATCCCATCAATAATTGCAAGGGTTAATGGAATTTTCATTGAAGTCGTTGTTTCCTTTCCTTCTATACTGTCAACTGTTACAGTACCTCTGATTTTTTCAATTTCCTTTATAACTACATCCATTCCAACTCCACGTCCTGAAAATTCTGTAACATTCTCATTTGTTGAAAATCCAGGCAAAAATATCATAGAATAGATTTCTTTATCTGTTAACTCATTTACATTAGATTTTACTAAACCATGATTTATTGCTTTATTCAGTATTTTATCTTTATTAAGACCCTTTCCATCATCTTTTACAATAATCCAAACTTCTCCACCAGTATTTTTAGCTTCAATTGTTATTTTCCCATTTGAAGGCTTACCCGCCTCTGTTCTTTCTTCCTCTGTTTCTATACCATGATCCATAGAGTTTCTTATTATGTGCATTAACGGGTCACCTATATGTTCTATAATATTTTTATCAACTTCCGTGTCTTGTCCAATTATTTCAAGTTCTACTTCTTTATTTAGTTTTTTGCACATGTCTCTAATTATTCTGTTCATCTTGTTTAGTGTTGGTCCAAGGGATACCATTCTTATAGACATGACAACATCTTGAAGGTCCGAAAGTCTCTTTCTATGTTGTCTAGCTGCCTTATTAAAACTATCTAATTGTAATCCTGAAAGTTCTGAATTTTTAGTTACCATAGCTTCTGAAATAACTAATTCTCCAACTAAATTCATAAGCATATCCAACTTATTAACATCAACACTGATTAAATTTTGTTTATTACTAGTTTTAGTTTTTTCATTATTTTTTATCTCATTAATTTCTTCTGATTTTTCATCTTGCTTTCTAATTTTTTTATTAAACTTATTTTCATTATCAAATTGCTTAATATCAACTTTACTTAAAAATACTGTTTCCATAAAAATTTTTTTGATTTCTTCTATGGTATAATCAGTTTTTAAAAATATTTTAAAACCTTTATTTTTTATAATTTCACAAGCATCATTGTTTTCATTAATATCTTCAGGATAAAAATATGAAACTTCTGCTACTTCTTTAAGTCTGTGAATAACAGTAAGACATCTTATATTCTCCATTTCGCAGTCTTCTTCAAAAGACAATACAGCACGAAATAAATTAAGGTTTATATTACTATCATCATTATTAAAAGATTTAAGTTCTTCTATTTTTTCTTGATCTGCGTCTTCATTCTCTTCATCTGTACTTTTCACTTTATTATTTTCTAAAATTTCTCCTGTTTCATAATTTTCTAACGCCTCTGATGTTATGTTAGTTACTTTTAAAATCTCTAAAAATTCATGTACTCTATTTACAAATAAAGTAAAGTCCCCATCTGCCACTTTATCATTATTTATTTTTTCCGTCTCTCCCCTTATAAGATCGCTTCCTTCAAGGACTAAATCTGTAAGAATTAAATAATCAATCTTTTCTGGTTTTGACTCTCTAATAAAATAAAATAAATCTTCAATTGTATGTGAAATATTAGCAATATTCGCAAACATCATCATTCCAGAAGAACCTTTGATAGTATGCATTATTCTAAATATTTCATTTATGCTATCTGCTTCAAATTTTTTAATTTTTTCGCTATCAATTATAAGTTTTTGAAGTTGTTCTATCATTTCAAATGTTTCAAAGATAAACATCTCGAGCATCGGTTCTTTATTTTTCATACTTTACCTCTCTCTAATGATAAATGCTAAAATTGACTCAATGTTTTTAAAAGATAATCCTCTTTAAATGGTTTTACTATAAAACCTTTAGCTCCCATAACAACTGCTTCTTTAATTTTCACTTCTTGCCCCATAGCACTTAGCATAATTATTTTTGCTTTAGAATCAAATTTAATTATTTCACCTAAAGCTTCTAATCCATCCATATCAGGCATTGTTATATCCATTGTTACAATATCAGGATTTAACATTTTATACATTTCAGTAGCTCTACGCCCATTTTCTGCTTCACCTACAACTTGAAACCCGTTTTTTTCAAGCATTGTTTTTAACGTTAGCCTCATAAACGCAGCATCATCAACTACAAGTACCTTTTTCATACAAGAGCCTCCCCTATTAATGTTAATTAATAATATCCCTTAATCTCCATTTTTTATCTAGATTATATCAGCGCCTAATACTCATTGATATAATCTTTAGATAAAGTTAACAATATCAGCATTAACTTAACATAATATGCCATAATTTAACATTGTTTAGTTTAATTCCTTGTAAAAAATCAGCTGAATTTCACTAAATTTAACATAAATATTTATTAATATTATTTTTGTTTGTCCTAAAATATATCTGATAATCGAATCTTTTACTTGCAATTTATCTTTTATATATGAGCATTATTTTTAATATTAATAATCTACTTTTCATATTATTGGAGTTGTATTGTTTTTATATAATTATCCATACACTTTACATTATTATGAATTTAAGAAAAGAGCTGGAATGTATACAAAAATTATTTTGTATACATTCCAGCTCTATTTATATCCTATCATTATTATTTGTTATTCTTTTGATAAGCAGCTATATATTTCATCTAAGTTATATCTCATAACTTGTATATAATCCTTACCTTCTTCTTTAGATTCTAATGTTAATATTGGCACAACTTTTGCCCCAACTTCTTTTGCTAAAGTTTCTGAAACTTTAGGACTTGATAATGCTTCAGAAAAAATAGTCTTTATGTTGTTTTCCTTACAGAAATTAATTAAATCTTCTAATTGCTTTGGTGTTGGCTCTCCTTCTGCAAATAAATTCTCTACTGATTTTTGTGTTAATCCAAAATCTCTACATAAATATCCAAAAGCAGCATGACCTGTTATAAAATTCTTTTTATTTAATCTATCAAATTTAGGTTTATATTCATTATATAAATTTTCTAATTCTTCTTTAAACTTCTTATAATTTTCTTCATAATAATCTTTATTCTTCTCATCTAGTTTAACAAGTGTATTTTTTATATTTTCAGATTGTATCTGTGCACTTTTTAAACTTAACCAAATATGAGGATCAATAGCATTTTCTTCTTTTCTAACATCAACGCCAGTACTTGAATCCACAATAGTTACACCCTTGTCTTTAATAGTTTCATTAACTTGATCTACCCAACTTTCCATACCTAATCCATTATAAATGAAAACCTTACTCTTAGTTAATGTTTCAAAATCTTTAGTTTTAGGTTCATAATCATGTGGCTCCATATTTTCTGGTACTAAACAAGTAACCACTACTTTATCCCCACCAATTTTATCAGCAAATTCTTTTAATGGATATATTGAAACAATAATGTTTAATTTATCATCATTTGCACTTTTTGTTGTAGTTTCAGTCTTAGCATTGCACCCTATTAACATAACCCCCATTAACACTGCTAAAGCTCCTGAAATAATTTTCTTTTTCATATTATACCTCCGTTTTTGCATCTGATTTGCATTTGCAACTCTGTTAATAATATTACTGTTAAAGTGCAAATATGTCAAGGCAGGCATAAGTATGTAATTTAGAATCCTGGTAATTTTTGATTGTGCCTAATGTAAAGTAATTAAGTTATATTCATAAGACGCATTATCTAATATTACCTTCTCTATCTCTTGGCAAGTAAAGAATATTATTTGTGAAAAATCTTCCTTAATTAAAAGTTCCAACGCTTTTTTTCTTCTTTCATCATCATATTGAACAAAAGCATCATCTAAAAATAGAGGAACCTCTTTATTTTTAAATAGCATATTTATAAAAGAAAGTCTTAACGCTAAATATAATTGATCTTTAGCTCCATTGCTTAATATTTCTCCATCAAATAATACCCCATTATTCCTTACCTTAAGCTTATAATCTTCTGATATCTTAGCTTCGGCGTAACCACCATCTGTTAATAAATTAAATTTTTTTACAACTTTTTCATTCAAATCTGGACCTACATTTTTTCTAATTTCATCAAAGGATTCTTTAAGTATTTCACTTGCGAGTTCTAGTGATTTATATTCCTTATCTAGCTTTATGATTTTTTCATTATTGATTAATATTTCTTCTTCTATTTCTGGAATTTCTCTTTTTCCCAAATATCTCTTTTCTATAAGATGCTCTAAGTCTTTTATTTCTTTTTCAATCTTTAATAATTCATTTGATTGTTTTCTAATTTCAACATCTATTTCTTCCTCTGACTCATAAGAATAATTTATATCCTGGCTTATTATTTGTCTCATTTCTTCTTTTATTTCATCTATATTCCTATCTTTTAGTAAAACCTTATAAGTTTCTTCTACATTTTCAAGTGCATTTTTAATTTCTTTCATCTTATTCATTTTATCTTTATATTCTTTTAACTTAATATGCAAATCCACTATTTCTACTTCTTGTAATCCAAGCATAGAAACTTTTTTTCTTATCTCATCTTCTTTATCAACTAATTGCTCATTAATATTTTCTATTTCTTGCTTAATTCCATTAACTTCGTATTCACGTCTATTTGTATTTGTCTTCAATTCTTCATAAAACTCTACTTGCTCTAATACCTCATCTAATGACGTGCATGATAACACACTATATAAAGAAGCTATTACTCCTTTGTTTCTATTATAATTTGATTTTAGTTCAGTAATATCATATTTGTTAATCTCATCTTCCTTGTTTTTAATAACTAAACTTATACTATCTTTATAATTTTTATACTTATCATATTTAGTGAGTTTATTTATAAACTCTTCATAGGTTGAAGCTTTGGTTTCATTAATATACAAATTTAACTTGTTCTCATATTCTGTAATTCTCTCTTTTAGATTTTTAATTGATTGATTGTTCTTTTTTATAAAATCAATATTCCTTATTGCTACAGAATATCTCAAATACAATCTAATTAATATAATAAATAAAGGAATACATGCTATAACAACAGGAATTATTTGATTTATTATTGCATAAACAAATATACAAACACTAATGATTCCTATTAAATAAACAAATTTTGTTTTTTTATGAGAATTCTTTAGGTCGCATTCTGGTTTGCTATAACCTTGGCTTTCTATTTTATATTTTAATTCCTTTAGTCCTTCTTTATAAAAATTAAGTAATTCTTCTATTTCATCTCTGTGTTTTTCTATAAATTCTAAATTACAAGTGCCCTTAGCTTCTTTACTTATATCCATTTTTAATCTAGAAATTGAATTTTGAATATTAACAATATCACTAAGCTTTTCTTCCATATTCTTTACATCAACTTTTAAGGTGTATATCTTTTCTTTAAAATTATTTCCCATTGATGAAAACACACTATAATTTTTCATGTTTTCATTCTTTTCTTTTAATTCATCTTGCAGCTCATAAAGCTTATTTAGTTTTTCTTGTTTTACATCTAATAAACTTAAATACCTAGAACATTTTTCATTAATTTCATCTAAGAACTCAAAGGTTATATAATCATCGCCTTTTTTTAGTTCTTCACTTATAGCTTCTTGTTTTCTTTTAAGATCTTCTCCTTTTATTAAGTAATTACTTATTTCTTTATAATCTTTTTGAATTTTTACCTTCTTAATATATTTTTTATATAAATCTAATTTTTGAATTTGTTCTTTTATGTTTACTTTATATTGTTTCTTTCTCAATAAATTTTCTTCATTATCAACATTTTCTTCTGCTAATTTATAAGCTTCCCATAATTCTGTTTTAAGGGAATTGTGGCCTTCTTTTAATAAATCAAGTTCTCCACCTTTTCTAATGGCTACTAATTGCTTCTTCCTTTTTTCTAACTTTTCAATAACCTTACTTACAGAAGTATTCTCATCTCCAGTATTATATATGTTAGTTATTTTCTCCATTATTTCTTCTTCTTTATCCTTTGAAACCATAACCCCTAACTGACTTATAAACAAAGTTTTCACAAAAGTAGCTAAATTTATATCAAAAAAATATTTACCCGGTTCATTATTATGCTCGATTTCTATAACTTCACCAGTTATTTCATCTAAAATTACACAAGTATCATCCTTTTTAGTTGTTCCAAAACTTCGTTTTATAATATAATCTTTTCCTTTATATTCTATTATCAATTCACCAGAAATCTTTTCACCAGTTAAAGGCAAATATTTTTTTCTCTCATTAACCTTTCCTCTTGAACTGTCAATTCCATATAGCCATATTTTAATGAAATTTTCTATGGAGCTTTTCCCTTGTTCATTTTTCCCATAAATTAGATTAAACCCCTTTGTGAAATCTAAACTCTTGCCCTTAAGTCCAGCAAAGAATTCAATATTAACCTTTTTAATTAATGTGTCATTCATAAATCTTTACCTCTTCACCTGTAATACTTTGAAGTCCTATTTTTAGTGCTAGATTTATAATTTCTCTTTCCTCTTCTGTTTCTGCATTTTGCAATCTTTCATATATCTTTTTAGCAAATATACTTTTTAAAGAATATCCCTTAATTAATTCATTTATATCTAATTTAATTTCACTCTTATCTATGACTTTTACAAAATAAAATTCATCCTTGAGTAGTTCTTTTAAAAATTCTTCATTTAATGTAAATTCTTCACATACTTCTCCTATTAAAATTATCTTATATAAATTACTTTTCCTATCTATCACTTGAATTTCATTAATAATCTTGCTTTTCACTTCATTATATCCAAAACACCCTTGAATATTAATTTCTTTTTCATAATAATTTCTAATTGATGTTCTAATAAACTTACTTTCTACAAATTTGTCTTTAAGTTCAATTAAAACTATTCCCTTATCTTCAAGTTCATCGAACCCTCTACCTTGAGGACAACCACTATAGCTATAATAAGTATTATCTATCTTTTTAACCGCTGAGAACTTATGTCTATGTCCTAGTGCTATATAATCCATATCACTTTTAGCTATATCTTCTTCAGTAATAGGATTATAATCATTTCCTTCTTTGGCAGTCGTGATTTCACCATGAAGAACCATTATGTTATTATATCCATCTACTCTTTTAACATCTTTTAATAATGATTTATTAACATGAGAACTATTAAATCCAACACCCCAAACTACAGTATTTATATTTTCCAAAATAACATTTTCCATGTTACCTTTAAATACATGAACATTACTAGACCACTTTACAATACTATAAAAAGATTTTTCGTTAAATGGATCATGATTCCCTGGACTTATAAACACATTTACTTTACTTATCGTTTCAAAACAATTTTTAATAAAATGAAGAGTAGTTTTATTTACAGATAGATTATCAAATATATCACCTGCAATTAAAAGAATATCTATTTCTTTTTCCAAAGTCATTTCTATTATTTTTTCAAAAACTTGTTTCAATTCTTCTTTGCTCTTTAAAGCTTCTTTTGGTGTCATTCCACTAAATGGAGTATCAAAATGTATATCTGCTGTATGTAAAATTTTAATCTTTTTCATATAATCACCTATCATCAATTTTTATTGCGAACCTTTGTTCTAATTTTATCACGAAATCAATAAAGAGTCCAAAATAAAACAAAAAAACAAGAGATACATTACATCTTTGTAATGTATCTCTCATTTTAGAATATGATTATGCTATTTCTAACATATCTTCATTCGAATGTAATTTAGAACCATATGATTCTTGTTATATTCTATGCTCATATTCCTCTACCATTCTTTTTACCATTTCCCCGCCTACTGAACCACATTGTCTTGAACTTAAGTCTCCATTATATTCTTTAAATGGAACACCTAGTTCTTGAGCCACTTCGTTCTTGAATGTAGCTAAGCCTTGCCTTGCTTCTGGAACTAATGAACTACCATTTGACATATAAATCCCTCCTCGGTTAATTTGGTATTTATCAGTAGAAAAAACTTTTCAATTTCCCCTGCCGATAATAGTATTTTAACCCTTGGATCATTTTTTATCCTTGTAAATGTGATGAATAAATTCAAAATTTATCCTTATATTTTTCGATTGACAATTACAATGAACAATTAATAATGAAAACCACAGTTTTCTTTAAATATATATTTTGAAAAATCTCCCTTAAGCGGATTTCTATCCTTCATTGTCAATTCTACATTATCCATTGTAGATTACTATACAACAATATATTTTAAAGTAGCTTCTAAATCTCTCTTTATATCTACACAAATGTTATTTTTCTCCTTACTAAAATGAGTTAATAAATCAATAGCTATTAAGTTTAATTCATTAATATCTTTATCTGTAATTATATCTTCGTCTTTAACTCTACTTAGATACCTGTTCATATCTTTAAAAAATCTAACTATTTCATCATTAATTAAATCTTTAGACCCAGCATCTTGCCCTATACTTAATAATCTTGTCCTGAGATCTAATGCTTTCATTGGAAATAATAGATATATATTTTTTTCAACTAGTTGTTTAAAATCATATTTCCAACTTTTCATTATATTAATCTTATTATCTATATTTTCGCCTTCAATATCTGTTTTAAATTCATATACATCTGGAACTTCAATATTTGAATTAAGCATTATTAAAAATCTATTTGAGTTATCTTTTGAGCCTTTTTCTAAATTAAGTTCATTATTATTTTCATATTCTCTTTTCTTATTATTAAGGTTTATAATATTGCTATAATCATTTGTAAAATTTATTTTTGTTATTATTATAGCTGTATTTTGATCATCCTTAGTTTCAAATTGTATTTCATATTCGAACTTTCTATAATCATCTTCTGCTAAAATTCTAACATCATAATTGGATCCTTTTAAAATTTTCATTTCATTTTTATTGATAATATCTTTATTTTTTATATATTCAATTTTAGTATTTACACTTAATTCATCATTATATATTGAATTTAAAAACTCTATTAATAGACTCTTATTATCTAATAAGAAAATTCTTTTCATAATTCCCTTTAATCTTTTTTCATATTTAGTATAATTATTCTTTTTATCATTTAAATCTAAAATACTATCTTGATTTTGAAAAAAGTTAAATTTTTCTTTAAAAGTAGCATATGATTTCGTAGACTCTTCTTCTTCACTTTTAATTTTATTAAATTCTAATAATTTATTTTTTCCTTTTCTTACTTCACTTAGTAAAACTAATTTATTCATATCGTATTCCACCTCGTAATGTATTATTACCATAATATGATTATACTATACGAATATTGAATTAATTTCAATGGAATACACTACCATTAGACATCAAATGACATATTTTTTCACATTATAATCTTAAATTCATTGTGATATTTTATTAAATCAATAAATCATAACGTTTAAATAAAATAATTATAAAATTTTTACATATTATTTCTTATATACTGTAATTTTTTTTATTTTAAAAGATATTACATATAAACCTAAAGATATTATTTATAAATTAAATATATATTAATGTTTTTTATTTTCTCTAATATATCCTGCTAATAGTAAACAACTACTATAGTAATGCATATAATTATTGATTGTGCCTAACATTATTATAATCAAAATAAGAGACGGAGAATCTCCATCATTTGAAGCTTCTCCGTCTTTATGAGATTTTCATTGATATATTGTGTAACTGCAATATTATCCAATCATTAAAAACTTTTTATAATTTTCAATACCATCTTCTCTATTAGTTTTTTCTAACCATTTTTCATATGTAGCAAAGTTTTTTTCTAATATGCTAATATTTATTGGTTTATTCTTGCATTTCTTTTTATCTGCATACATATTTATTTTTATTAATTTTCCCATTTATTCCATGCCTCCAGTTATTTTTATTAACTTTAAAGCCAAAAATATAAATCTAGAAATTAGTAGATAAGTCACGCGAGGCTTGTATTTTATATACATTGTATTTCTCATATCTGCTGTGTATTTTGTTCTATTGGTGATAATAATCATAATGAGCATTATGATATATGTTATCTAGAAATGATAATAAAAAGTTTATTTTTCCCTAAAATTAATCTTAAAACAATCTATCTCTTCTCAAAAATCTAATTTTACTAAATTAATATAAAATTCAAAATAAAAAAGCACTATGTCGAGCAGTGCTTAAGTGTTAAAATTCATCTTTTATAAATTTATTCCAATAGCCCTAAAACATATATTCTAGGATTTTTGTTTTGGTCATACTAAAGTTCTCTATTATTATATTATACTATTTTTTGCATAAAATCAAAAGTTTGTTTTTTCCTAATTCATATATTAAATGATAATAAACTAACATATTAATATTTAAATCATGCTTTACTATCTATTATTATATAAACTGCATTCATTATTGCTGATTCAATAAAATCCTATCTACTTTTAAAAAGATTCTTGATTTTGATAATTTCTAATAAAATTGAATGTGTAATGATTTTATTTATACATGTTGCTCTTAAAAACTTACACTGTACAATTGATGCCCTTTATGGGTAGTCTGTGATCAATTATAGCTGAAGTTCAAAGATAAAGTTCTGCTAACCAAATATGAACGCTCCAAGGAGAAAATTCATGTTTCAAAATATAAAATTGGGACATTCACTCTTTGGAGCATCACTTTCGTGAATCTCACTTTTTCTTACAGAATTTCTTCAATTTTATATGAAGAATTATTTTCACAACATATATACAACAAAAAAAGATAGCTATTATAACTATCTTTTTTATTTACCTCGCAACGTCCTACTCTGCCACACAGTCACCCGTGCAGTACCATCGGCGCTATAGACCTTAACTGTCCTGTTCGGAATGGGAAGGAGTGTTACCTCTATGCCATCGTCACGAGATTAAGTGAGTCTCTAAATCTATGATTTAGTTAGACGAACTTATCCAAATTCGTTAGAATTTGTTTTCCTCTGAAAGAATTGTTCTTTCAAAATTGCATATAGAATTAATGTATATTTTACAACTTGATTAAATAATTGGTCAAGCCCTCGACCTATTAGTATCAGTCAGCTAAATATGTTACCATACTTACACCTCTGACCTATCAACCTTGTAGTCTTCAAGGGGTCTTACTAGCTTACGCTATGGGAAATCTCATCTTGAGGTTGGCTTCACACTTAGATGCTTTCAGCGTTTATCCATTCCCGACTTAGCTACCCAGCTATGCTTCTGGCGAAACAACTGGTACACCATAGGTCAGTCCATCCCGGTCCTCTCGTACTAAGGACAGCTCCTCTCAAATTTCCTACGCCCGCGACGGATAGGGACCGAACTGTCTCACGACGTTCTGAACCCAGCTCGCGTGCCGCTTTAATGGGCGAACAGCCCAACCCTTGGGACCTACTTCAGCCCCAGGATGCGACGAGCCGACATCGAGGTGCCAAACCTCCCCGTCGATGTGAACTCTTGGGGGAGATCAGCCTGTTATCCCCGAGGTAGCTTTTATCCGTTGAGCGATGGCCCTCCCACGAGGTACCACCGGATCACTAAGCCCGACTTTCGTCCCTGCTCGACTTGTAGGTCTCGCAGTCAGGCTCCCTTATGCCTTTGCACTCTACGAACGATTTCCGACCGTTCTGAGGGAACCTTTGGGCGCCTCCGTTACATTTTAGGAGGCGACCGCCCCAGTCAAACTGCCCACCTAACAATGTCCTGTCACCAGTTTCATGGCATCCAGTTAGAACTTCAATACTATCAGGGTGGTATCCCAACAACGACTCCACCAAAGCTAACGCTCTGATTTCCCAGTCTCCCACCTATCCTGTACAGACAATACCGAAATTCAATGCTAAGCTACAGTAAAGCTCTACGGGGTCTTTCCGTCCAATCGCGGGTAGCGAGCATCTTCACTCGCACTACAACTTCGCCGGATTTGCAGTTGAGACAGTGCACAAGTCATTACGCCATTCGTGCGGGTCAGAACTTACCTGACAAGGAATTTCGCTACCTTAGGACCGTTATAGTTACGGCCGCCGTTTACTGGGGCTTAAGTTCACACCTTCGCACTTACGTGCTAAGCATTCCCCTTAACCTTCCAGCACCGGGCAGGCGTCAGCCCCTATACATCAGCTTACGCTTTAGCAGAGACCTGTGTTTTTGTTAAACAGTTGCTTGTGCCTATTCTCTGCGGCCTGATTTCTCAGGCACCCCTTCTCCCGAAGTTACGGGGTCAATTTGCCTAGTTCCTTAACTGCAATTCTTCCGTCGGCCTTAGGATTCTCTCCTCATCTACCTGTGTCGGTTTGCGGTACGGGCACTACTTCTCTTTCTAGATGCTTTTCTTGGAAGCATGGAATCAGATACTTCGGTTCCGTAGAACCTTCCCCATCACGCCTCAGAATTGTTGGAACGGATTTGCCAATCCCAACTCCCTAAACGCTTAGACTAGCATCCAATAGCTAGCACATCCTATCCTTCTCCGTCACACCATCGATAATAACGATAATAGTGGTATTGGAATATCAACCAATTGTCCATCGACTACGCCTTTCGGCCTCGCCTTAGGTCCCGACTAACCCTGAGAAGACAAACTTTACTCAGGAAACCTTAGATATTCGGCCTGTAAGATTCTCACTTACATCTCGCTACTAATGCCAACATTCTCACTCGTAATCAGTCCACCGCTCCTTACGGTACGACTTCAGCCCGATTACGACGCTCCTCTACCGCTTACAATAAATTGTAAACCCGTAGCTTCGGTGGTAAGTTTGAGCCCCGGACATTTTCGGCGCAGGATCTCTTGACTAGTGAGCTATTACGCACTCTTTTAATGAGTGGCTGCTTCTAAGCCAACATCCTAGTTGTCTTAGAAATCCCACATCCTTTTCCACTTAACTTACACTTTGGGACCTTAGCTGACGATCTGGGCTGTTTCCCTTTTGACCATGGAACTTATCTTTCACAGTCTGACTGCCGGACTGATAGTATATGGCATTCGGAGTTTGATAAGGTTCGGTAAGCGCTATGCCCCCTAGCCTATTCAGTGCTCTACCTCCACTACTCACATTTTCCGACGCTAGCCCTAAAGCTATTTCGAGGAGAACCAGCTATATCCGAGTTCGATTGGAATTTCTCCGCTATCCACAGCTCATCCCATGCTTTTTCAACAGCAACGTGGTTCGGTCCTCCACGAGGTTTTACCCTCGCTTCAACCTGGCCATGGATAGGTCACCCGGTTTCGGGTCTACAGCATGCAACTAGTCGCCCTATTAAGACTTGGTTTCCCTTCGGCTCCGTACCTTAAGTACTTAACCTCGCTACATACCGTAACTCGTTGGCTCGTTCTACAAAAAGCACATCATCACACACATAAGGTGCTATGATCGGTTGTAGGCATATGGTTTCAGGTTCTATTTCACTCCCCTCCCGGGGTTCTTTTCACCTTTCCCTCACGGTACTTCTTCACTATCGGTCATCAGGTAGTATTTAGCCTTGGGAGGTGGTCCTCCCTGCTTCCCACAAGGTTTCACGTGTCTCGTGGTACTCTGGTGCAGAACTGATTATCATAATTTTCATCTACGGGACTATTACCCCCTACGGTCCAACTTTCCAGTTGTGTTCGATTAACCATGATTTCTCGTTATGTTCTGTCCGCAACCCCAGAAATAAATTTCTGGTTTGGGCTCTTTCCTTTTCGCTCGCCGCTACTAAGAAAATCGATTTTTCTTTCTCTTCCTCCAGGTACTTAGATGTTTCAGTTCCCTGGGTTTACCTTCATAAAGCTATTTATTCACTTTACGATACATGGGGTTTCCCATGTGAGTTTCCTCATTCGGAAATCTTCGGATCTCTGACTATGTGCGTCTACCCGAAGCTTATCGCAGCTTATCGCGTCCTTCATCGGCTCCTGATGCCA